>DATDPY010000127.1:0-6517 GCA_035292565.1 Cyclobacteriaceae bacterium
ATGCTAAATGAAATCATCGTATCGGATGACAGAATCACGGCAAGGAGGCTCATATCGAACGCGGTTGAAAGGATCGATAAAAATTGTCCGAACAAACCGTTTGTTATTGAAGGGTATTACCGCGACTACCTCAAAAAGGAAGATGATTATATCAGTTTCCTCGAATCTGCTCTCACAGTCCAGGACCCGGGAATAAACAAGCCTGATTCAAAGACAAAAGTGAGAGTGAACCAGGTTAGGTTTAATAAAAATTATATCGAAAATTTCAGGAAGTATTGTAAAAAGGATGAATCCGATACCATTAAGGAGATCATGGAAGGATTTTCTCCGTTCGTGAACGGGAACGAATTCACCAATATGAAATCAAATAATCCTATCCGGAATCATTCCACCGAGATCCCCATCGTTGGCCTGTTCGACCAGTTCTATATGAGCAACCTGAAATTTGAAATTGCCTATAATATCAGTGTTGATGGACGAAGGGTGTATGTTATTCATTTCGAGCCCAGTGAAATGTTCAAATACCATTATGTACAGGTAGTTGGGGAAGTATATATCAGGGAGGATGACTACGCCATATTGAAATTCGAGTATAAGTATTTCCTTTCCCTGTTCAGGGAAAAGAAAAAACTTTATGAGTTGAATGTCGAGTACAGGGAATACCAGGGCAAAATGTTCCTGAACTACATTTCATTCGTAAATTATTTCAAGATTTATACGGGCGATGAAATTGCCGAGCTGTACCAGTACCGTGAATTTTTTGTAAACGATATCCATTTCCCGAAGTTTGAATCCATCCGTGAAAAAGAGGCGCTGGATGACACGATACCATTTCACGAATATGGCATGGAAAGTGATCCGGATTTCTGGAATAATTACAATGCCGTTCTTCTGGAAAAACCATTCAAAAATTAACGGTTGAAAATAAAGCCCTCATCATTCTCTTTTCAATGAATTCTGCCATCTTTACAAACGGGATTGATCATAAGTCCGCAAAGGGAGATGAATGACGATATATTGCCAGGAAAAAGTTACCCGTTAGGTGCAACGGTTTATCCTGACGGGGTTAATTTTTCCATTTTTTCAAAGAATGCCAAAATTATCGAACTCCTTTTTTTCGACAAAGTCGATGATGTAAAACCCAGGCGGACCATAACTCTTGACCGATACGAAAACAGGACATTTTACTACTGGCATGTGTTCGTGAAGGGGATAAGACCCGGCCAGCTATATGGTTACCGGGCTTATGGACCCTGGGACCCTGCCAACGGACACAGGTACGATCCGCAGAAGATCCTTGTCGATCCGTATGCAAAAGCTATTCTATCCCCCGATCAGTACTCGAGGAAATCGGCAACGGTTCCGGGTGATAATTGCATCCATGCCATGAAAGGCGCGGTGATTGCCGATGGCGCGTACGACTGGGAAGGGGATGTACAGCTAAACATCCCCTTTTCCAAATCTGTGATCTATGAACTCCACGTTCGCGGATTTACCATCCATCCTTCATCGGGGGTGGAATCGTCGAGACGCGGCACCTATGCCGGCCTGACTGAAAAGATCCCTTATCTGAAAAGCCTGGGCATTACTGCCGTTGAATTAATGCCTGTGTTTCATTTCGATGAACAGGATGTTCCCGGTTCGCTGAAAAATTATTGGGGATATACACCGGTTAATTTTTTTGCGCCGCATTATTCCTATGGATTCGAAAAGGAACCCATAATGCTGGTAAATGAATTCAAGGATATGGTTAAAGCCTTTCACAGGGCAGGGATTGAAGTAATCCTTGATGTAGTATTCAATCATACGGCGGAAGGCGACGCCGACGGACCGATTTACAATCTGAAAGGCCTGGAAAATAAATGGTATTATCTTCTTGACCAGAAAAAGAATACCTACCTCGATTATACAGGTTGCGGCAACACCCTGAATGCCAATCATTCCATTATCCGGAGAATGATCATGGACAGCCTGAAATACTGGGCTTCGGAGATGCATGTCGATGGATTCCGGTTCGACCTCGCATCGGTTCTTTCGAGGGATGAATACGGCGAACCCCTAAAAAATCCCCCGATATTGTGGGAAATCGAATCCGACCCTGTCCTGGCAAACTGTAAAATCATCGCCGAGGCATGGGATGCTGCCGGATTATACCAGGTAGGATCATTCATCGGGGATAAATGGGCGGAGTGGAACGGGAAATACCGGGATGATATCAGGAAATTCGTAAAAGGGGAACCGGAAATGATCCCCAAGCTTGCGGCCAGGATCCTGGGCAGCCCCGATATTTATCCCGACCCCCTGAGGGAGCCAAACCGCAGCATACATTTCGTTACCTGCCACGACGGTTATACCCTGAATGACCTGGTGTCCTTTAATGAAAAACATAACCAGGCGAACCTGGAATCCAATAAAGACGGAAATGACCTCAATTACAGTTGGAACTGCGGTGTTGAAGGGCTTGATGCCGGTGAGTTCATCGAAAAAACACGTCTTCGGCAAATAAAGAATTTTTTCACCATCCTGTTCTTTTCACAGGGAACCCCAATGATCCTGATGGGGGATGAATTCCGTCGGACGCAGAACGGTAATAATAACGCCTATTGTCAGGACAATGAGATTTCCTGGTTGAACTGGGACCTGGCCACCCGGAACCGGGGACTTTTGGAGTTTGTCAAGTCAATCATTGGATTTACCCAAAGCCTTGAGGTTTTCAGGCTCGAAAATATTTTATCCAATTATGAACGCACCCGGCATCCGCACATCATCTGGCATGGAGTAAAGGCGGGGAAACCGGATTGGAGCGATTGGTCGAGAAGCCTTGCATTCAGCCTGACCAATCCCCGAAATCGCGAATACCTTCACGTAATCATGAATGCCTATTGGGAGGAGTTGAAATTTGATCTCCCCGAGCTTCCGAAAGGCCTGAAATGGCACCGGATCATCGACACGAGCCTTGATCACCCGGAAGATTTCAAGGATCCGGGCACCTCTTCTCTGATATCGACTAAGCACTACAGGACGCATGCTAGATCCACGGTCGTCCTGATGGGATTACTTTAAAAAGCACATTTCTTTAAATCCAAAATGCCTACTTTAAGCGGATTTTCAAGTTCCGGATGACTTACATTTTTGCAGGTTTTACCGAATTGAGCGTTACAGTTTTAAAAAAACCTGAAATAGGCAGTTTTTTGATGATTTTGTCAAAATTTTAATAATAATCTATTTGGAAAAATCAAATTCAATTAACTTGCTTTAAATTCAAACTTCAGAACCAATTGCGTTAAAAGATGAAAAATAAGTATATCGATTTGATCGAAACCACCTTCGAATGGCCCCAGGAGGAGTTCCGGCTTGAAGAAGATTCACTCCTTTTTCATGGAATTCCTTTAATGGAAGTCATAAAACAATACGGCACGCCCTTAAAGATCACCTATGTGCCTAAAATCGCGGAACAGATTAAGAAAGCCAGGCGCGTATTCAATGTTGCCATGGCAAAAGCGGATTACAAGGGTAAATACCAATATTGTTACTGCACAAAAAGTTCGCATTTCTCATTCGTTCTGGAAGAGGTCCTGAAAAACGATGTTCATATAGAAACATCCTCAGCTTTTGACCTGAACATAATCGAAAACCTGTTTAATGATAAGCTCCTCGACAGGGATAAATACATCATTTGCAACGGATTCAAACGAAAGGGGTATGTAGATAACATTATAAAACTGATCCACAACGGCTTCGAGAACACAATCCCGATCGTTGATAATTTCGGGGAATTGAGGTACTATTCTCACGGATTGAAGAAAAAAGTCAAAATTGGCATACGCATCGCCTCGGAAGAAGAGCCCAGGTTTGAATTTTATACATCGAGACTTGGGATCGGTTATAAAGACATCATTGATTTTTATAATGAACAGATCCGGAACAACCCGAAGTTCGAGCTTACCATGCTCCATTTCTTCATCAATACGGGGATTAACGATAACGCGTATTACTGGAGCGAACTCCTGAAAAGTGTTAACGTATACGTAGAGCTGAAAAAGATATGCCCGACCCTGAGTGCGCTGAATATAGGCGGCGGTTTTCCGATTAAAAATTCCCTCAACTTTGATTATGATTATGATTATATGGCCGAAGAAATCGTATCCCAGATCAAACAGAACTGCGAATCGAACGGAATCGAAGAACCTGATATTTTCACCGAATTCGGCAGCTTTACTGTTGGTGAAAGCGGTGCAGTAATCTTTTCGATCCTGGATCAGAAAAAACAGAATGACCGGGAAGCCTGGAATATGATCGACAGCTCATTCATGACAACGTTGCCCGATTCCTGGGCGATCAATAAGCGGTTCATCATGCTTCCGGTCAATAACTGGCTTGATGAATACGAAAGGGTATTTCTTGGAGGCCTAACCTGCGACAGCGATGATTATTATAATTCGGAAATGCATGCCAATGCCATATATATTCCTAAATTCAAGCCGGGGAATCCTCAATACATAGGATTTTTTAATACCGGGGCATACCAGGAATCGCTGGGGGGCTTTGGCGGTCTTCAGCATTGCCTGATCCCTCATCCCAAGCATGTAGTAATCGACAGAGACGAGATTACCGGAGAGCTTTATACAAGACTTTTTGCCAAGGAACAGAGTTACAAATCAATGTTGAAAATTTTAGGTTACTGACCATGACAGATAAAAGCATCAAAAGAGGCCCGGTATCGGGATTCATAGAAAATTATTTTTTGCATTTCAACTCAGCAACGGTGATCGATGCTGCAAAAGCGTATGAAAACCATCTCGACAAAGGTGGAAAAATGATGATCACCCTGGCCGGGGCAATGAGCACAGCGGAAATGGGGAAACTCCTTGCGGAATTGATCCGTCAGGATAAGGTACACATTATTTCCTGCACAGGCGCCAACCTCGAGGAAGATATCATGAACCTTGTTGCCCATAACCACTACAAAAGGGTGCCCCATTACAGGGACCTCAGCCCCAGGGAAGAATGGGATCTCCTTCAGGCGGGCTTTAACCGGGTTACCGATACCTGCATACCCGAAGAAGAAGCATTTCGCAGGATCGAACATCATATTTTCAAACTCTGGCAGAAGGCGCTTAAAGACGGGAAAAAACGCCTTCCTCATGAATATATGTATGAACTGCTCCAGTCGGGCGTGATGAGGGAGCACTATGAGATCGACACAAGGGACAGCTGGATGATTGCTGCCGCCGAAAAAAACCTTCCCATCGTGGTGCCGGGGTGGGAAGATTCTACGCTCGGAAATATTTTTGCCTCTTACTGCATGAAGGGCGATCTGATATCAGATGTAATCAAACCGGGTATCGAATACATGACTTATCTCGCCGACTGGTATATGAAGAATTCCGGTGGAGCAGGAATCGGATTCTTCCAGATCGGCGGCGGGATTGCAGGGGACTTTCCGATTTGTGTGGTACCTATGCTCCATCAGGATTTCGGCCGGACCGATACTCCGTTCTGGTCTTACTTCTGCCAGATCTCCGATTCCACCACTTCCTACGGTTCCTATTCCGGCGCCGTGCCAAATGAAAAGATCACGTGGGGAAAGCTCAGCATCGACACGCCAAGGTTCGTCATCGAATCGGACGCGACCATCGTTGCCCCGCTGATATTTGCGTGGCTTATGGGTATGTAGGATTTTGTTTGGAATTCGGAGCTCGGAATTCATTTTTGTCCAGTAAAAATTACATACAATAGGAAAAATCCCTAACCGCTTCGATAGACGAACATTTTTAGCTGTAATCTCATTCCCAAGTCCCAGATGCCGAAAATCCGGCAATTAATAATAATCAGTGGGATCAGAATATACACCCCTTCTCTTAAGTGAAATCATTCCGTTATTGTTATCTCTGGAAAAAGACGAAATGCAGCTCTCCCCTTGTTCCGCCCCGGGCGGGAATAAGGGGAGAGCGATGGCGTTCTTTTAACGGAATCCCGGTAGAGGCGAATGAATCGCGAGATGTATTCTATTAAAGAAACTTTACCGGAAAGTAGTGGCTTGGGATTTATTCGATAACCGGTAATTGCCGTAAGGATCCATGGATAATCAATAAATTTTTCACCCCGCCTGATTCCTTGGTCTTTATTAACTAATTTTGCGCATTCATTTTACAAGGATTGGATGGAAAATATCCGTAACTTCTGCATTATCGCCCATATTGACCATGGCAAAAGCACTCTTGCTGACCGGCTCCTCCAGCTTACGGGGACCATCCTGGACAGGGAAATGCAGGACCAGGTACTGGATAATATGGATCTTGAGAGGGAACGCGGAATCACCATTAAAAGCCATGCGATCCAGATGTTTTACACCTATAATGATAAAACCTATATCCTGAACCTGATCGATACGCCGGGGCATGTCGATTTCTCCTATGAAGTCTCACGGGCCATTGCCGCCTGTGAGGGCGCACTGCTCGTAGTGGACGCTTCCCAGGGGATCGAAGCGCAAACCATTTCCAATCTTTACCTCGCG
>DATDPY010000128.1:0-6115 GCA_035292565.1 Cyclobacteriaceae bacterium
AGGCCTGGAAGACTATGAATACTTTGCCATCCTTGATAAAGCGGGACAGGGGGCATTTGTTAAGGAAATGGTTGATCAGATTTGCCCGGAATATTGGAATTACATAAATAATCCCGATCAATTGCTGCAAATCAGGGAGCAGCTTGCATTGAAAATTGAATCCCTGCAGAAGTAACTATTTTAGGTACCGTCAGACCAGCCACCCTGGTCAGACGAGCCACCCTGGTCAGACGAGCCACCCTGGTCAGACCAGCCACCCTGGTCAGACCAGCCACCTTGGTCAGACGAGCCGTACTGGTCAGACGAACCTCCCTGGTCAGACCAATTTCATTGAATTAATGCGAATGCCATGATAAAAAACAGTCTTGCCCTGTTCCTCTTTTATTTGTTGATGAATTCATGCACAGCGCCCGAGCCTGGATCTGTTCATGGATTCTCGGGAATTGATCCGGGTCAACCTAAGGCGAGGATAGAAAGTAATCGTTTTTCGCTTGAAAATAATGCCATGAAGGTAATCTGGCTTCTCGAAGACAGTTCAATCTGCATTAAGAGCATTTATAATAAATATGACAGTACCCATGCTGATCTAGAAAATGTCATTCTGTTCAGCTTCGAAATGGAAGATCATCGCGTAATCAGCAACCTGGATTTAAAACTTTCTGGAAATATAAAAGAGCAGCCGGCAGAATCATCCGGAGAACTCCCAACCGCTGCATTTCACGTTTCCGGAAAAGAATTTTCGGGGCAATTCATGAGCAAGGATGGGAATATTTCTGTGATTTGGTCAGCACAAATGCGCGACGGCTCCAATTATGTCCGGCAGGAATTGAAAATCTCAGCAATGAAATACCCCGTGAAGATCCGGAAAATTACCTTCTGGGACGGACAACTTGCCGGCGCGGAGATAGCAGGATATGTGATCGGTTCTCCGGCTGTCCTCGGGAATTTTTTCTTCGGATATGAGCATCCAACGGCTCAAAGTAAATCGTTGATCAGGAAAGACGCCGGCTATATAAACCTTGATATCAGCGGAGGCAGCAGCGCCTTGGTTTCATTCGATGTTTCTGAAATGCAGGAAGCGTGCGGGAAATACATTCTTATCATTCAGCCGGAGTATGTTTCAAATGCCGGGTTCAATATACAATCCGCCACACTGTATAATAATAACCAGGAGGTATCAAAAGACATACATCCTTTTAATTTCGAGGGAGGAAGGAATTATTATTTTCTCGACTTTTCCGATGATGTGGCGGAAGCAAAATATCAGATAAAAATGGAAGTCGAAAAAGGGCAAGGCGCCACGGTCCATGCCTTCCTGGTAAAGGAGACTGATGACCTGCTTAATTTTTATGTAATGCGGGAAGATGAACTGACTCCCGGAAACGTAATTACCGCATCTTCCGTTACCGGGGTCAGCCCTAAGGGCCAGTTAAGAAGATCATTCCTGTATTATCTTGAGCGGGAAAGGGCAATGCCGTATAATCAGTTCCTGCATTATAATAGCTGGTGGGATATTTCCGGCCCGGAGAACTATCTGGATGAAAACAATACGGCTGAGGTGATCAGCGCCTGGGGAGATAAATTTATTAATCCATATCACGTTGATTTTCAATCTTTTGCCCTAGATGATGGGTGGGATGACTTTAATAACCTCTGGGGCATCGATACGGAGCGATTCCCCGGGAAATTTACGAAACTGGCCGGTCTTTGCCGTCAGTATGGAGCCGGACTGGGATTATGGATGTCGCCTTTCGGCGGTTACGGCACACAGAAGGAGGCCCGCCTGGAACTCGCTAAAAGAGATGGTTTTGAGATCAATTCAGGTGGCCTGAGCCTGGCCGGGCCGAAATATTATGACCGCTATAGGGGAACAGCCTTGCTGATGATGCGTGATTATGATGTGAATTACTTCAAGTTCGACGGCTTCGGCGGATGGCGGCCTGAATTCCTGCCGGATATGGAAGCTGGCGTAAGATTGATCAGGGAAATGCGAAAGCAGGACCCTGAAGTATTCGTCAATGCCACAACAGGTACATGGCCTTCCCCGTTCTGGCTGTTCCATGTCGATGCAACCTGGCGACAGGGAGCCGATATGGGCGCTGCAGGAGTTGGATCCAACACCCAACAGTGGATTACTTACCGCGACGGTTCATTGTTTAATAATATAGTCCTGCAGGGAAAATTATACCCCATTAATTCCGTAATGCTTCCAGGCGTAATCTATGCGAAGCTCGATCTTGCCAAAGCCCATACCAATGAAGGATTGAAAGATTTCAAAGACCAGGCGCGATCTTTTTTTGGAACAGGCACGAATATTCAGGAATTATATATCAGCCATGACTTAATGACTGAAGATTACTGGAAGGCACTGGCCGAAGCTGCAAAGTGGGCCCGTGAAAATGAAGATGTGCTGGTTGACACACATTGGATCGGTGGGAGACCGTTTAACCTCGAGGTTTATGGATTTGCTTCATGGATACCCCGCAAAGGAATTATCACTCTCAGGAATCCGGCCAACAGGGAACAACGCTTTGAACTTGATATACAAAAAGTATTTGAACTTCCGCCGGATTCACGCGCAGAATTTGAGCTTAAAAGCCCCTGGAAGGAAGATGAGAATGACCCATCACTGAAAGCGGTAATCAACAGCCGTCTGCCGGTAATATTGAAGCCTTTCGAAGTAATCGTGCTCGAAGCTTATCCCAGGTAATCTAAAGAATAAATTGAGCATTATTTGTCGGTAATAAATTTTGTACCTTTATAGTTGCATCATTTTTTCGTTCTTTTTTTAATGGCTACCTGAGCATTAACCACTATTTTTATGTCAACCCGTTTTTTAACCACCCTGATTCTCACCTCAGCTATTCTCGCAGGATGTTGTCGTGAAAAAGTTGAACCGCTCGATGAACCCCTCGACTTGGTCCAGTTTGCCCAAAACCTGAAGGGCTTCAGCCTCCAGGGGAAATTTATTTACCCATGGATGAATGAGGGATACAAGGAAGAGGAATTTATAATGATCAAAGACCTGGGATTCAACTTTGTCAGGCTGCCCATCGACTATCATACCTATACCAGTCCCGATGATTGGAATGTATTCATCGATGAAGAAGTCGCAGAAATTGACCAGGCTGTCGAGTGGGGAAGGTCATATGGGATTCATGTATGCCTCAACCTGACCCGGGTCCCGGGATATGCCACCAACAGTAATTACGAACTGTGGACTCACGAGGACGCCCAGCAAGCCTTCGTAAATCATTGGGCGTTTTGGTCTGAGCATTATAAAAATATTCCAAATACGGAACTCAGTTTCTACCTTATGGGTGAACCGGGTGGTGAAAGTGAAGGCACCATGGTACCCGTTCTGAAAAAAGCCATCGATAAGATATATGATATCAGCCCAAATCGGGTCATCTTCGTTAATGGACCATCATTCGCATCAGTGCTGATGATGTCCCTAAAGGGTATGCCTAATGTCATCCAGGCATTACATGTTTATGAACCGCATTCCCTAACACATTATGAAGCTGAATGGGTCCCTGCTGCCTTCGCCTATCCCGCACCATCCTGGCCCATGGATGATATTTCATGGTACCTTTATGGGCCGGCGTTTAATAATCTGCAATCCCCCCTTGTACTTCAAGGAAAATTCAGTGCCGGCACAGAAGTGATTGTAACCGTATTTCAGGTCGAGAATTCCGCTAACCTGGAAATCAGCCTGGATGATATAACCATTTTTTCCAAACACTTTTTGTGCACATCGGACCCGGATGAAGATTTTACAATTATTCTGCCAACCCAGTGGGGATATCAAAATATTTCAGGAAAAAATTATTCGGTTATTTTACCCTCGTCCGGGGAAAAACTGGCTTTTTCAAATACCGAAGGTAGCTGGTTAATTTTTAGTCAAATAACTTTTAAATCAGATACAGGTGAATTTGTTATCAAGTCCGGACTTACGACCTGGGGCCTGAGCCAGGATAGCTACAAAATTACTGACAATGGGAAAATTACCTATTCAAATGGAGACCCCATGTTGCCCATGGGGCGACTCATTAAAACCCTGGAAATGGCCAGGGGCGAAAATATTCCGGTAATGATTACTGAATTTGGGGTCTATAATAAAACTCCCCACGATCTTACAATTGATTACTTAACCGACCTGGTAGATATTTTCAAACAGTACAACCTGGGTTTTGCAATGTGGAATTTTGTCGGTACAATGGGGATCATCGACAGTAACCGAGAAGATTGCGATTATGAACCTTACAACGGGAGACTCCTCGACCGGGAAATGCTGGCAATTATGCAATGATCAGGACGGCCGGACATTCAAAGCTGTTTTATGTTTTGTATATTTGCCTGTCAGACCTTCTTAGCGTCCAGTTTTTTTAAAAGCCTAAACAACAATTAAGATGAAGATTCGTGTTCCCGGAATGCTGATTTTACTTTCGCTGTTTTTTGCAGGATGTAAACCGGAAGAAGAAGAAATCACGCCGATTGAATATGTACCTATCGACCTGGTTGCATTTGCAAAAAATCTGCACGGCTTCAACCTCCTCGGGAAATATGATGTCGGCTGGTCGAATCCCGGATTTACCGAGGAAGATTTCATCATCATCAGCGAGCTTGGTTTTAACTTCGCCAGACTACCCCTCGATTACCGGACTTATACACAGGCCGGAAACTGGGATGCATTTGTAGATCATGAAATCGAAGAAATTGACCGGGCGGTTGAGTGGGGCAAGCAATACGGTGTGCATGTTTCCATCTGCCTGCACCGCGCCCCGGGTTACTGCGTGAATCCCACATCGCTGCCGTTGAATCAGAATATTGATTTATGGACAAATCCCAAAGCCCAGGAAGCATTTTTAAACCATTGGACATTTTTTGCCAACCGGTACAAGGATATTCCGAATACCGAACTCAGCTTTAACCTGGTAAATGAACCCAATACCAATGTGGATGAGCCAGCGTATGTGAATGTGATGCAGAAAGCCATCGATATGATCCATAGCATTAACCCGAACCGCATCATCTTCGTCGATGGGCTGGAATACAGCCGGAAACTCGTGCTGTCCCTGAAGAATTCACGAAACATTATCCAGGCTTTGCATGCGTACGAACCCTTCCGATTAACTCACTACAAGGCCAGCTGGGTGGATGGATCCGATACCTGGCCCGTTCCCTTCTGGCCGATGCTCGATATCTCACAGTATTTGTTTGGACCGGTTCAGAATGATTACCAATCCGAGATGGTATTAGAAGGTAATTTTATCGAAGGATCGGAGGTCATCATCAATGTTCATCAGGTATCAAACGCAATTACTTTGCAAATCAAACTTGATGATGGCCCGATTTATTCAAAGATCTTTCAGTGCGGATCCGAACTTGGCTCGGACTGGACCGAAATAATATACAATTCACAGTGGAGTATTTATCAGAATATTTCGGGAAAAGATTATTCCGTAACATTACCGGCAGCCGGAACGAAATTGACATTCGCAGTACCTCAGGGTGATTGGATGACATTCAACAAGATCACTATTAAATCCGATACCGGCTCGCTGGAAATTGTGCCAGGGAATACCGCATGGGGCTCGATGCAGGATACCTATAAAATCACCTCCGCCGGAAAAATTACCGATGTGGATGGAAACCCTGTCGTTGCCCTTGGGTCGATACAGACAACTTTTGAAACGGCGGAAACGGAAGGAATTCCCATCATGATCCAGGAGTTCGGCGTGCATAACCAGACTCCGCACGATGTTTCCCTGGCCTTCCTGACCGATCTTGTCGACGTCTTCAGGAGAAACGACATAGGCTATGCCATGTGGAACCTGACCGGTAGCATTGGGATTATCAACAGCGACCGGGCTGACTGTGATTATGAGATTTACCGCGGAAATGAACTTGACCGGCAGATGCTGGAGATATTGCAAGGATTTGCAAATTGATTATTAAAGAACGATTAATCGATTTTTCAGTTTGAGATCTTCTCATTCCGCCTAAGTATTATTACTCAGGGCTATAAATAGTATCACAATTATAAGATTGATGTATCAGGTTATAAAACGGATAAGGGAATAAAAACCGAATAAGTTACGCTTAAAGTTTA
>DATDPY010000129.1:0-5903 GCA_035292565.1 Cyclobacteriaceae bacterium
CACTGAATTGCCCCTGCTTGCCGATGGCATCCATCCGGATATTCCCGTTTTCAACAGCATGAGGACCCATGCACTATATGGACTCGATTATGCCATGAGGGAGCACTTATATGCTTAACTTCCTGTAAATTTGAACGATACACCAATGCAGCCCTCTCCGAAGGTCGACACGTGAAAAGACTGGTAATTCTCTTAATCATTCTCTTTGTCTCGGAAAATATAATCGCCCAGGACCAGACCGGTGTGAAGCCTGTAAGGATAACCGGCAAGGTGATGAATTCCCGGACCAGGGAACCAGTGCCATTTGCACATATTGTTAACGCATCCCGGAATACGGGCACGGCAACGGGAGAGACCGGCGAATTTTCAATCGTAACCGGAAGGCATGATTCGCTAAAGTTTACTGCAATCGGCTTTGAGGATAAGATAATATTCCTGCGGGATTCCTCGGATCTGAGCCTTCTTTATTTTTCGATTTATCTGGAACCCAGGTCGTATTTGCTGGAGGAAGTGGATATTTATGCAAATGATCCTATGGATGGATTCAGGAGGGACACAACTCAATCTACCAGGTATAGATTCTCGCTCGGAAAAGACGACCCGATGACAATGGAACTCGGTGCCAAACCAATTGCATCAGGATATATCACTGCTTTTGCTAACCAGTTCAATCGTCACGAGAGGCAGGAAAAAAAACTCGAACGGATCTTTGATGAACAGCATTCAGAAATCCAGACAAGAAACCGGGCTGACAGCCTCGCTATGGTTATCAATGCCAGGTATAACAGCCTGGTGGTAAGCCGGATCACCGACCTGCAGGGGAATGAACTTGACAGTTTCATAAAGGAATACAGGCCGTCGGATATTTTCATTCTTTCCGCGTCGGAGTATGACTTTGCGTTGCAGATCGTGACCAGCTTCCGTGACTACAGGGAAAAACACGGATTGGAAGTAGATATGGAAGAAGTGCTGAGGAGGGCGATTTTTAAAAATTAAATAACCGATTTTAAAATTCGGATGGATTGGTCCAGCAAGTCATCGGTGAAATCGAGGTGGGTGACGAAACGCACTTCCTGCTTCCCGAATTCGACGGCCTGGATCCCTTTCACTGATAATTTCTTCACCATCCCGGATGCCAACGCATCACCGGTCAGCCTGAAGATCACAATGTTTGTATCAACAGGCAATACTTCATCGACAAACGAGCAGGCTTCCAATGCCTTGCCAAGCTCCCGCGCACGCCGATGGTCTTCTTTTAACCGGCCGATGTGATTCTCCAATGCATAAAGCCCGGCCGCGGCAAGGTAGCCCGCCTGTCGCATGGCCCCTCCAAATACTTTCCGGGCACGGCGGGCCTTTTTAATCAGTTCCTTCGAGCCGATCAAAAGCGACCCGACGGGTGCGCCCAGGCCTTTCGACAGGCATACTGAAATCGTAGTGAAATATTTCCCCAGCTCACCCGGGCTATCCCCTGTTTCAACCAGGGCGTTGAAAATTCTGGCCCCATCGAGATGAATTCCAAGGCGGTTTTGTAAGGCGACCTCGTGGATGGATTTAAACTGATCAAGGGAATAATAGCTTCCGCCGCCCTTGTTAACCGTGCTTTCGAGGCAGATAAGCCTGGTGACTGGCGAATGAATGTCATCGGGCCTGATATTATCCAGGATCTGACCGGGCGAAATGATCCCGCGTTCGCCGTCGATAAGTTTAACGGAAACCATTGAATTGCTGGCCATGCCGCCGCCCTCATAATTATATACATGCGATCGCCAATCGCAGATGATTTCATCCTGCGGGGATGTCTGTATTCGGACTGCAATCTGGTTCGTCATGGTTCCGGATGGGCAAAAAATGGCATCTTCCAATCCGAATAATCCGGCAGCCTTCGACTGCAGCGCGTTTACCGTAGGGTCTTCATTAAAGACGTCATCGCCAACTTCAGCATTCATCATGGCTTCAAGCATTCCCGGAGTCGGCCTGGTTACTGTATCGCTTCTGAGATCGATCAACATAAAAAATCAATTTGATGGAAGTTATTCCCTTATTGCTTTTCAAAAACTATTTCACCGTCAAGGATGGTCATTACAACTTCTGTAGAAAGAATTTCCTCTTCCGGAATGGACATGATATCTTTCGACAATACCGTGAGATCGGCATATTTCCCCGGCTCGATGGACCCTTTTTTATTTTCGGCGAATTCCCCGAAAGCTGCATCGATGGTACATGACCTGAGGGCCTGTTCCCGGGTCATTTTCTGGTCAGGTTCGTAGCCCCCTGCAGGACTTCCGTTGAGCGCTTTCCGTGTGACCGCTGCATAAAAATTGGCGAAGGTATTCGCAGGTTCCACCGGCACATCGGTACCGTTAACTATCCTGGCTCCTGATAACAGCAGCTTTTGCCATACATAAGCGCCTTCCTTGATCCTTGCTTCGCCCAGGCGATCGATGGCCCAGGGCCTGTCCGACGACATATGGATGGCCTGCATGGATGCGATCACGCCAAGGCTCCCGAAACGTGATATATCGGTCCCTGACAGGTGTTGTGCATGCTCGATCCGGAATCGGGTATCAGAAATATCCGGGAATTCTGCAAAACTTTTTTCATAGATATTCAACACCTCGCGGTTGGCCCGGTCCCCGATGGCATGAGTGCAAACCTGGAATCCCGACCGGAGGGCCGCGATGCAGGTTTCGTATATAAATGCAGAATCCAGGGCCGGCTCCCCGGAATGTGCCGGGAAATCGGCATATGGCTCCAGCAGCCAGGCGCCTCTGGAACCCAGGGCTCCGTCGGCAAATAATTTGATGGACCGGATATTGAGAAAATCATCATGATAACCGGTCTCCGGGCCGCGGGCAAGATAATAATCCATGACTTCAGGATCGCTTCCCGATATCATCACGTAAAGTCTTGGCATGTGATGACCTGAATCCAGCATTGCCCGGTAAAACCCGATTGTCTCGAGGCCAGCCCCTGCGTCGTGAAATCCGGTGATCCCGTATTTCAAACATTCTTCGGTTGCCAGGGCCAGGGCTTTTTTCATTTCATCCCTTGAATGACCGGGAACATGCCTGGCAATAAGGCCGGTGGCGGACTCAATAAAAATTCCCGTTGGATCATGTTGCCCATCCCTTATGATCTCGCCTTCCCCGTCGAACTTCGTTTCTTTGTTTATGCCAGCGATTTCCATGGCTCTTGCGTTGGCGAAAGATGCATGGCCGCTGGCATGATATAATAACACCGGGTTTTCAGGAGTCACTGCTGATAACAAGGTATGGGTTGGGTACACGTCAACCACTTTACCGGGTATATGCTTCCATTTGTCCTGGTGCCAGCCCCTGCCGATGATCCACTCTCCCCGTGGAGTCATCCCGGCTTTTTCCCTGAGCCTGTGGATCAATTCTTCAAAAGATCCTGCATCATGAAGGTCAACCTGCATTTTATTATATCCCATGCTCATGAAATGTCCGTGCCCCTCGATGATCCCGGGAATTACGGTTTTTCCCTCCAGGTCGATGACCTTTGATAAAGAAGATTTAGTTTTTAATATTTCCTCATTGGCGCCAACTTCCACGATCATGCCGTCCCTTATTGCAACGGCTTCCAATTTCGGACTGGATTCACTGACGGTATAAATATTTCCATTGATGAGGATCAGATCCGCGGCAGGGTCCGTCAAGCAACTTACGGTCAAAAACGCGAATGCAAGGAGCGAAATGTGAGGTTTCATTATGCGATAAATCTCAAAATTCAGGGCTCAAATACCAAATAATAATTACAAAATTCCATTAATTGAATCCCTCATCCCCCTGCTGAACGAACTATTGATCTGCTGAACTGTTGAACTGTTTATTTGTTTATTCGTTTATTCGTTTATTCGTTTATTCGTTTATTCGTTTATTCGACTATTCCATAATGAAATCTTATTTTTTCATTAACTTATCGAATCTTTGACGTTTTAATAGGATATTGTGTCCCTACGTTACTCCGGTTTCGAAGTCGTAATGAGCTGTTGAACTGCTGAACTGTTGAACTGCTGAACTGCTGAACTGTTGAACTGTTGAACTGTTGAACTGTAGAACAGTTGAGCCATCAAATTGTTAGATTTATATGACGATTCTTAATTAAAAACATAACAAGGCTTCAATGGCATATACCTTACAGATCGGAGAAACAGCACCGGGATTCATCCTGGCAGGAACGGATGGAAGGATTTACAGCCTCAAAGATTTCGACAGATACGATACTGTCGTAATTTTTTTCACCTGCAATCATTGTCCTTATGTTCTTGGATCGGATGAAGTAACCCGCCGAACTGCCCTGAAATTTGAAGGAAGTGGCGTGAAGTTTATCGGAATTAATTCAAACAGCCCGAATACATATCCGGAAGACGACTTTGCCCACATGGTGACGAGGATGGAAGAAAAAAGATTCCCGTGGCCTTATCTCTTTGACCCTTCACAGGACCTTGCCAGGGCATATGGTGCGTTGAAAACCCCGCATTTTTTTATTTTCGGCAAGGACAGGAAGCTGGTCTATACAGGCCGCGGCGTCGACAGTCCCCGGGATATTGCCAAAATGACCGTCAACGATCTCGACAAGGCGCTTGAAGAGCATGTTTCGGGAAAAAAGGTTTCCGTTTCGATGACAAATCCCATTGGCTGTAACATCAAATGGGAAGGCAAACATCCTAAGTGGATGCCGGCAGAGGCATGCGACCTGGTGTGAACAGATAAGGGAAACAGATGAGGCCATTTTCTAAAAATTTATTATTTTTGACCCGGTAATGCGCTTGTGGTGAAACTGGTATACACGCTGTCTTCAGGAGGCAGTGCCCAAAAGCATGGGGGTTCGAGTCCCCCCAAGCGCACTGACTGATTAGTCCAGCTATTATTTTTCAACCAAACAAGCTATATCATGTCAATATTTGATTTTCTTAAACCATTTATTTCTGAACGCTTTTTCGAAAGGCATAAAGCGGGCCAGAAAGAGGGAGCAGGATTGTTCCTCCGGTTATTGGGGCAGTACGAAAGCCAATTGGATGAATTCCGTCAGGTGGAATTCTTCTTTTACACAAAATCCCTGGGCAATGCAACCAGCCTGAGGGATGACCTTCTCAAACTGGGTTACGAAATTTACGGCATCGAAGGTTCCGTAAAAAAACGATTTTCACTGATGGGCGTAACCTGTCCGATGAGCCTGAAGGATGAGGATTTCAGAAAATGGGTCGAAAAAATGAATGAACTGGGGTTCATCAACGATTGCCTGTTCGACGGCTGGGGGGTGCTTACGCGGCGCCAGGCATAAATGAGGAAATTAGGGGGGAATGAGGGGGTGAATATGATACACGGAGGGCCCCGGATCTCGCGCTGGCCATTCCCTTCGGCAGCCAGTCCGACATCATCTTTTTAAAATTATTTGTTGGGACGAAATTTTATAATACCTAATCCTCCCTTGAAAAACTATTTCTAAAAAGAAACGCTATCCCCGGTTTCACAAGAGCCTTGTGCGTTGGCATGAATACCGGGGTCCCCCGTTGATATTCCCAATTTTATAAAACATATTACTCGCGAAGGGGGGACCCCGCCTGCCTGCCAACGGGTAGGCCTAAGCACGGCAGGCAGGGATCACCGCACAAGCATTCCCGCAAGGCTGGTCCGGGGATGTCGTCAATTTATTTAAATTTTACACCCATCAGTGTCCCCGGCTTGCACATGCAAAGCTTGGCGGGAGACTCTTTACCCCCATCAGTTTATATGTTAGAAAAAAAGCATAAGCATAAGAAGTTGTAAATTGAATGGATCAATTAATATTTAAAACAATCTTCCTACACTTATGCAAACGAAAGTTAAAAAATTAGATTTCACCGGACAAACTATTTATGCCGGAATTGACGTCCATAA
>DATDPY010000130.1:0-8314 GCA_035292565.1 Cyclobacteriaceae bacterium
CATGATCTCCTTCATACCAAACTTGAGCTCAGCCTCGATTGGGAACATCAATGGGTGAACGGTATTGCCACGCTCACCTTAAAGCCGTATTTCTACCCGCAGGATCAATTGATCCTCGATGCAAAAAATTTTGAGGTGCACAGCATTCGATTGCTTAATGAATTTGATGAAAAAGATTTGAAATTCTTTAACGATGATTCCAGGATCTACATAACCCTCGACACGGTTTATTCCCGCCACAACGAGTATCATATTAAAATAGAATATACTGCCAGGCCACGGAGCCGCCCGGATTTTAAAGGAAAAGCCATAGGGTCTGATAAGGGTTTTTATTTCATTGACCCCGGGAATACCGACCCGGATGTACCCCGTCAGGTGTGGACACAGGGTGAAACGGATTATAATTCAGCCTGGTTCCCCACCATTGATCAACCCAATGAAAGGATGACTGGCGAAATCTATTTAACCCTTGACAAGGAATTTGTTTCCTTATCCAATGGCGTTCTGGTTTATTCCCGCACCAATGATGACGGCACAAGGACTGACTACTGGAAAATGGATCAGCCTTTGCCTCCATATTTATTCATGGTAGCGGCAGGCGATTTTGTGATCATTAAAGACCAATGGAAACAGGTTCCATTGTATTATTATGTCGAGCCGGATTATGCGCCATTCGCCAGAGGGATATTCGGAAGGACTGGGGAAATGATGACCTACTTTTCAGAAATAACCGGCATGGATTATCCCTGGCCGAAATATGCACAGATCATCGTTAGGGAATTCGTTACCGGGGCGATGGAAAATACCACTGCCACGGTATATTATGAAGACCTTCTGAAAGATAATCATGAGCTGGTTGACGGGAACGATGACAATATCATCGCGCATGAACTTTTTCATCATTGGTTCGGTGACCTGGTTACCTGTGAATCATGGGCTAATCTTGCCCTTAACGAAGCCTTTGCCAATTATTCGGAATACCTGTGGAAAGAATACAAGCATGGACCGGATGAAGCCGATCTTCACGCCATGGGCGAACGTTCCCAATATTTCGATGAAGCCCGTACCAAGCGGGAAAATCTTATCCGGTATTATTATGACGATCCTAATGATATGTTCGACAGCCATTCTTATGCCAAGGGCGGATTAATCCTGCACATGCTCAGAAAATATACCGGTGATGAGGCTTTTTTTACTGCGCTGAACAGATATCTGGAGAAATATAAATTCTCATCTGCTGAAGTTCATGATCTCAGGATGGTTTTTGAAGAAGTAACCGGTGAGGACCTTAACTGGTTCTTCGACGAATGGTTCCTGGCATCGGGACATCCGGTGTTGAAGATTGATGAAAATTACGTCGAGGGCAAAGCTCAAATTACCGTTACGCAATTGCAGGACCTGAATACAACTCCCCTGTACCGGCTGCCGGTTGCCGTGGACATCTGGTCCTCCGGCGCAAAGGAGACATACCACATTGTCGTGGATAAGTTGAAACAAACGTTTGAGTTCAATGTCTCCTCAAAACCCGAATTCATCCTGTTTGACAGCGAACAACAGTTGCTCGCTGAAGTGCAGCATTCCCGGGATATCGGCCAGTTTATTTTTCAATTCTACCATACGGATCATTTCCAGACCAGGTATGAATCTTTGGATACTTTGAGCCAGCTTACCCAGGACAGCACAGCCAGAAAAGTTGTCATCGATGCCCTGAACGTGCCATTCTGGTATTTCAGGCAAATGGCGGTAAATGCATTCGAAGATTATAATGGCCCGGACCTGGCGGAGATCCGGGAGAAAATAAATCAACTGGCAGTACAGGACCCGGTTTCAGCTGTACGGGCAGATGCAATCAGTACACTTTTTTCCATCGGCAAGGAACATTTCAATGAGACCTATAAAAGAGCTCTTGCCGATACTTCATATTCCGTAATCGGATCGGCCCTTTATGCCTGCATGCAATCCACACCGGAAGCGATCCCCGGGCTGATAAAGCAATTTCAGGGATTTAATAATCTTTATGTCACCATCCCGCTGGCCAGTTATTTTATCGACCAAAAGGATTTTTCGAGATATGAATGGTTTGTCGAGAAAATATCAGGCATGAAATGGGAAGGATTATGGTATATGCTGCAGTATTTTGGGGAATTTCTGATGAACTGCCCCAACCTGGACCAAAGGAGGGGGATTGTGGTCTTGGAACAGTATGCCCGGCAGCATAAATCGATTTATGTAAGGTTTGCCGCATACCAGGGCCTGGGATTGCTGGCTGATCTGAGTGGAGTAGAAGAATTGCTAAAAGACATAGCGAAGAATGAAAAGGATGAAACGCTGAAGTCTTTATACCAATCGATGCAGTAGAAAACTCCTGAGGGATTCATCAAAGTAACTGGCTTTAAGCAGGATACCGTGAATTTGCAAAAACGGCTTTCCAATTAAAATGAGGCAAAAATTTGATTAAAATAAAAATGGTGATAATTTTGCAATCCCTTTGAAAGGGGGCCGGGCTTTTTTTTGTTTCAAATAGGATTCAGGGGGGATACCAAAGTGGCCAACCGGGACGGACTGTAAATCCGTTGGCGTAAGCCTTCGTAGGTTCGAATCCTACTCCCCCCACCGGTGGAGGGGAAAGGGATTCGAACCTGTGCAATATCGGCATCAGGATGTTGAATTGAAATATTGTATGGTGTGCGGTCGCATAGAGGGGGAAACAGGGTCACCTGTCTGCATTAAAATGCGGGCATAGCTCAGTTGGTAGAGCGGCAGCCTTCCAAGCTGCAGGTCGCGGGTTCGAACCTCGTTGCCCGCTCAGCTGATCGGCAGGCAGGTTGTATTTGTGAGATATGGCTGAGGAGGATCGCACGTACAGCCGATGTAGCTCAGGGGTAGAGCACTTCCTTGGTAAGGAAGGGGTCATGGGTTCAATTCCCATCATTGGCTCTGATTTGAATGACGTAATATTAATTGATAACCCAATACTAATTTTCAAATATGGCTAAAGAAGTATTTGATCGCTCGAAACCCCATGTGAATATAGGTACGATCGGTCACGTTGACCATGGAAAAACCACGCTCACGGCTGCCATAACCCTCGCGCTTTCTGAAAAGGGTCTGGCCGCATACCGTGATTTCGGTTCTATCGACAATGCTCCTGAAGAAAAAGAAAGAGGCATAACGATTAACACAGCCCACGTCGAATATCAGACGGAAAAAAGACATTACGCGCATATCGATTGTCCTGGCCACGCCGACTATATCAAAAATATGGTTACCGGCGCTGCCCAGATGGATGGTGCCATCGTGGTGGTAGCGGCTACCGACGGTCCCATGCCGCAAACCAGGGAACATATCCTTCTAGCCAGGCAGGTAGGTGTTCCGGCCCTTGTCATCTTTATGAATAAATGTGACATGGTCGATGATGAGGAATTGCTCGACCTTGTTGAAATGGAAGTCAGGGAACTGCTCAATGAATATGAATTTCCGGGCGATAAGATCCCCGTAATCCGCGGATCAGCCCTGGGGGCGCTCAATAAAGATCCGAAATGGGTGGCAAAACTTTTCGAACTGATGGACGCTGTGGATTCTTATATCCCGATGCCCGTAAGAGATATCGATAAGGATTTCCTGATGTCGATCGAGGATGTGTTTTCCATCACCGGCCGCGGCACCGTTGCAACCGGCAGGATTGAAAGAGGAGTGATCAAAACCGGCGACGCTGTTCAGATCCTGGGAATGGGGGCCGAGAACCTTTCTTCCACCGTTACCGGTGTTGAAATGTTCCGGAAGATACTCGACCGTGGTGAAGCAGGCGATAATGTCGGATTGCTTCTACGGGGTATTGAAAAAACACAGATCAGGAGAGGCATGGTGGTTTGCAAACCCGGCTCCATTACTCCTCATAAGAAATTTAAAGGAGAGGTCTATGTTCTTTCAAAGGAAGAAGGAGGTCGTCATACTCCATTTTTTACCAAATATCGGCCACAGTTTTATTTCAGGACAACGGATGTTACCGGAGAAGTTACCCTTCCGCAAGGCGTGGAAATGGTTATGCCAGGAGATAATATAACCATCGAAGTGGAGCTGATCAATACCATTGCCATGGAAAAAGGGCTTAGGTTTGCTATCAGGGAAGGCGGCAGGACAGTTGGTTCCGGGCAGGTTACGGAAATTCTTGACTAAAACGGATTGGCGGCAAATGCGGAGTAGTTTGGTGAATTCGTATTTGCAGTTATAATAAAGATTCACTACCTTTGCCGCCCTTTTGGGCGACACACGGGTGTAGCTCAACTGGTAGAGTAGCGGTCTCCAAAACCGTTGGCTGGGAGTTCGAGTCTCTCCACCCGTGCAAGCTCGGGAAAAATGAAAAAGATTAAAGACTATATTATCGATTCATATCAGGAACTCAGGTTTAAGGTATCCTGGCCAAAATTCAAGGAATTACAAAATAGTTCCGTCCTTGTGCTTGTGGCATCCATTATTTTCGCGTTGCTTGTCGGGTTGATTGACGTGGTTTTCAAGAATATTATGTCCTGGTATTATAATGCTTTTTAAAATATCTCAACCGGATGGCAGAGTATAAGTGGTATGTGCTGAGAGTGATCAGCGGGCAGGAAAAAAAAGTGAAAAACTATCTTGAAAACGAGATTGCGAGAAATAATCTTGCCGAATACGTACCCCAGGTACTTATACCATCCGAGAAGGTATATGAAATGAGGGGCGGAAAGAAAAAAGTCAGGGAAAGGAACTTCTTCCCGGGATACGTTCTGATTTCGGCAGATCTGTCCCACGGGGAGACCCATCATGTGATTAAAAGCGTGCCCGGAGTATTGGGTTTCCTGGGCGCAAGCGATGGAACCGCCTCGAAAGCACCCATCCCATTACGACCGTCGGAAGTTAACCGTATTCTTGGAAAGGTCGACGAAGCGGAAAATCAGGAAAAGATGGAAACACCATTTATTCTTGGCGAAACCGTAAAAGTAATGGATGGACCGTTCAGCGGTTTTACCGGTTCCGTAGAAGAGATATTTGAGGAAAGGAAGAAATTAAATGTTATGGTTAAAATATTCGGCAGGAATACCCCTGTTGAATTGAACTACATGCAGGTTGAAAAACTTGATTAATAATGGCTAAGGAAATCTCAGGATATCTTAAACTTCAGGTCAGGGGAGGACAGGCAAATCCCGCTCCACCGATCGGACCGGCATTAGGCAGTAAAGGCCTTAATATAATGGAGTTCTGCAAACAGTTTAACGCAAGGACGCAGGATAAAAACGGACAGTTGCTCCCGGTTCTAATTACCATTTTTTCGGATAAATCGTTTGAATTCGTAATTAAAACCCCGCCGGCGGCCGTCCTTCTGCTGGAAGCAGCTAAACTGAAAAGCGGATCGGCGGAATCGAACAGGAATAAGGTAGGCAGCGTTACCTGGGACCAGGTAAAAAATATAGCAACGATAAAAATGCCCGATTTGAATGCATATAAACTGGATTCGGCAATGAAAATGATCGCCGGAACGGCAAGAAGCATGGGCATAACCGTTTCAGGGCAGGCTCCCTGGGAAAAATAAATTCGAAGAAAGAATGGCAAAGGAATCAAAAAAAACCAAAGCTGCAAAAAGCAAGTTAGCCCCGGGAAAGGAATATTCCCTGGCGGAAGCTTCAGCCTTGTTGAAGGAAATCACTTTTACCAAATTCGACGCTTCCGTGGATCTGGATATAAGACTTGGCATCGACCCGAAGAAGGCTGACCAGATGATCCGCGGGGTGGTTGCTTTGCCCCATGGAACCGGGAAGGAATTAAAAGTATGCGTTATCTGCACACCCGATAAGGAACAGGAAGCCCGGAATGCCGGAGCGGATTATGTCGGGCTTGATGACCTCGTAAAGAAAATTGAAGAAGGCTGGACCGATATGGATGTGATCATTACGATGCCTACGGTTATGGCCAAAGTTGGTAAACTGGGAAGAATTCTCGGACCGAGGGGGTTGATGCCGAATCCGAAATCAGGAACAGTGACCCTCGAGATCGGAAAGACCGTCAAAGAAGTTAAACAGGGAAAGATCGATTTCAGGGTGGATAAGGCAGGGATCATTCATACCCGGATCGCCAAGATCTCCTTTTCCGCCGATAAGATCAGGGAAAATGCAGAGGAACTATTGCATATGGTTTCAAAGCTTAAACCCGCCTCATCGAAAGGAGCCTACTTTAAATCAATTTACCTGTCCAGTACCATGAGTCCGAGTATTCCAATTGATAAAAACAGCATTTCAGGATTATAACAATGAATAAGGAAGAAAAATCATTGAAAATCGAGGAACTCGTCCGGAGGTTCAGCGAGAATAATAATTATTATTTCACCGATGCCTCGGGTCTGACGGTTGCCGAGATGGTTTCCTTCAGGAAACTATGCTATGAAAGGGGAGTCGATTATAAGGTATTTAAAAACTCCCTGATAAAAAAGGCATTGCATAGGCTCGCCACCGGCGCCGACACCTGGGACCGTCAAATCCTGAAAGGATTTACCGGTATCATCTTTTCCAGGGAAAATGGAAGCGTTCCTGCCAGGCTCCTGCTCGATTTCAGGAAGAAAGGCAGCCAGAAACCCTTGCTGAAGGCGGCATTGATCGATAAGGAATTGTATGTAGGTGATAAATGCCTCAATGACTTAATCAAGATCAAATCGAAAATGGAGCTTATCGGGGAAATCATCGGCCTGCTTCAGTCACCTGCGCGGAATGTGATCTCAGCGCTGCAAAGCAGCCAGAATAAGCTTGCCGGCATCGTGAAAACCCTGTCGGATAAAAAGGAATAAAACGATTACAAAAACTTAATATTTATATACGATGGCAGACTTAAAATCTTTCGCTGAACAGCTGGTAAACCTTTCGGTCAAGGAGGTGAACGAGCTGGCAAAAATCCTTAAAGACGAATATGGCATCGAGCCTGCGGTATCCGCAGCTCCGGTGGCAGCCGTGGGTGGTGGTGCATCCGGAGGCCAGGGTGGAGCGGCAACCGCCGAGAAAACCGAATTTGAAGTAATACTAAAAGCAGCCGGAGCCAATAAGCTCAAAGTTGTTAAAACCGTCAAGGATCTTACAGGGCTGGGCCTGAAAGAAGCCAAAGACCTGGTTGACGGGGCACCCAAAACGGTAAAAGAGGCAGTTCCAAAGGATGAAGCTGAAGCGCTAAAAAAACAACTTGAAGAAGCCGGAGCAGAAGTTGAAATTAAATAATTGAATTGACCATTTATCTGTTAAATGGTGAATTGCCTTGTAGGCCTGGCAGAATATGTCAGGTCTTTTCGGGTTTGTGCCTTATTTAACGCTACCTATTCATAAAGCAGTAATGTATACTGTTTCAGTATTAAGCAGATTACCTAAACTTTACAACCTTGGCATCTCAAAAAAACACCGAAAGAATCAATTTCGGAAAGATTAAAACCGTAATCGATTATCCGGATTTCCTGGACATTCAGGTGCAGTCGTTCAAGGACTTTCTCCAGCTAGATACACCCCCTGATAAGAGAAAGGACGAAGGCCTGTATAAGGTTTTTTCTGAAAATTTTCCAATTGCCGATTCCAGGGAAAACTTTATCCTGGAATTTATCGATTATTTGATCGATCCCCCAAAATATACGGTAGAGGAATCAATCGACAGGGGATTGACCTATTCCGTCCCCCTGAAAGCCAAACTCAGACTTTCCTGCAATGACCCCGATAATGAAGATTTCGAAACGATTGAACAGGAAGTCTTCCTTGGGAATATCCCCTATATGACCGAAAAGGGGTCGTTCGTGATCAATGGCGCCGAAAGGGTAATCGTATCGCAGTTGCACCGGTCCCCCGGCGTATTTTTTGCCCAGTCGATGCATACCAACGGAACCCGTTTGTACCAGGCGAGGATTATCCCGTTTAAGGGTTCCTGGATCGAGTTTGCAACCGACGTGAATAATGTGATGTATGCCTACATCGACCGGAAGAAAAAATTCCCGGTGACGATGCTGCTGCGCGCTCTCGGATTTTCTTCGAATGAAGAAATTCTTGCGCTCTTTAATCTTACGGAGGAAGTTGTCTTGTCGAGCGCGAAGGTTGAAGATTATGTCGGACGGCAGCTTGCGAACGACGTTATCGATACGAAAACCGGTGAAGTCTTCATGGCGCTGGGCGCAGTGCTGACGGAGGAAGATCTGGAAAAGCTCAAGAAATCGCCCGTGAAACGCTTGAAACTTTTCCGTGAAGAGTACACGCGTCAGGGATCGATCATCGCCAACACGATTGAAAAAGATCCGTCGCGTTCCGAAGAAGATGCGCTTGAAGGA
>DATDPY010000131.1:0-3462 GCA_035292565.1 Cyclobacteriaceae bacterium
GCCTTCACCAGGAATGAATCGGCATGGCCATGATAACATCCTTCGAATTTTATAATCCGGTTTCTTTTCGTAAAAGCCCTGGCCAGACGGATGGCGCTCATGCAGGCTTCGGTCCCGGAATTAACCATTCTGACCATTTCAAGGCCGGGGACCAGGCTGGTGATCAGCTCAGCAAGCTCAATTTCTGCTTCAGTTGGAGCCCCGAAAGATGTTGATTTTGAGGCAGTTTTGATGATTGCGCTGACAACGGAAGGATGAGCGTGACCGAGGATCATAGGTCCCCAGGATCCTACATAATCGATATAACGATTTCCATCAACGTCAATGATCGATGATCCCCGTCCGGATTTTATAAACCTGGGGACTCCGCCAACGGCATAAAAAGATCTTACAGGAGAATTGACTCCCCCGGGCATAAGTTTTAATGCGGTCCGGAAAAGGGCGGATGATTTATTAATTTTCATGGACCTGCTATCCAGAAGTCATGCGGATAAAATCATAGGCAAAATATGTGGCGATCAGGTCGGCCCCGGCGCGTTTGATTCCTGTCAGAATTTCCATGATTGCCCTGGATTCGTCGATCCATCCTTTCTTTGCGGCGGCTTTGACCATGGCATATTCCCCGGAAACATTATAGGCAGCGAGCGGAACATTCACGGATTGTTTTATCTGGCTGATGATATCCAGATAGGCGAGGGCTGGTTTAACCATAATGATATCGGCGCCCTCTTCCTGGTCGGAAAGGGCCTCCCTGATCGCTTCCCTGGAATTCGCAAAATCCATCTGATAAGTTTTTTTATCACCGAAAGCCGGGGCGGAATCGAGGACGTCACGGAACGGACCATAAAAGCAGGAAGAATATTTGGCGCTATACGACATGATCCCGGTATTATAAAAAGCATTCTGCTCAAGAGCCTCCCGGATTTTCAGCACCCTTCCATCCATCATGTCGGAGGGCGCCACAAAGTCTGCCCCGGCAGCCGCATGAACTAATGACATCTCAGCCAGCACCTTCACCGTTGGATCGTTTAGGATTTCTTTTTTCCTCACAATCCCGTCGTGTCCGTATGACGAGTAGGGGTCCAGCGCCACATCGGTCATGACGCATAGCTCAGGCAAAGCATTTTTTATATCGGAAACTGTTGCCGGCATCAGCCCCCTTGGATTCAGGGCTTCCCTGCCGGTATTGTCCTTTTTTGCATCGGGTACCTTCACGAAAAGAAGCACGCTTTTAATTCCCTGGTGATACAATTTTCCGGCTTCCTTAACGGCGAGGTCCCGGGTAAACCTGTAATACCCTGGCATGGAACGGATAGGATCTTTTTGATCTCTTCCTTCCATAATAAATATGGGCACGATGAAATCATCAATGCCGATCCGGGTTTCGGCCACCATCTTCCTGATGGCTTCATTTTTTCTTAACCTTCTGAATCTTGAGATTGGAAAGCTCATAATGATCGGATCAATGATGTACGCCTGAGGTATTATTTTGCCTGATCAGGTCTTTTGCTTCATGGTCGAACGCCAGCTCGGCCGCTTTTGAGGCAAGGGATGAATAACTTTCGAGGGCGCATTCGAGGTTGATCGTTATTTTATGCTTCCCGTCCACGCTCAACACCTGGGCTGAAAACCTGATCATTTCATTATTTATCTGTGCGAGCGCTCCCACCGGTGCAGAGCAGCCTGTTCCCAGATAACCCAGGAAATTTTTTTCAACTTTCGCTGCAATCATCGTAGGAAAATGATTGATCTGTGTGAGTATGTCATGGAGCCACGTTTCCCGCGAACCGGCAACAACCGCGATAATTCCCTGTCCGGGCGCCGGTACCATCCAATCCAGGCTAATCCGGTTTACATTCATTTCCAGCCTGTTCAATCCCGCGGCGGCGAGAATAATTCCGTCCCAGGGTTTTTCCTGAAGCTGTTCCAGACGTGTGTCGATATTACCCCTGATAGGAACAATGATATGGGATGAATACCTGTTCAGCCACTGGGCTTTTCTCCTGATGCTGCCTGAAGCAATTACGGCTGCCGTTTCTTCGCTCGGAATAAAGTCTTTATTCCTGGGCACAAGAACATCGGATGGATCATCTCTTTCCAGAACGCAGGCCATGGTAAGTCTTTCATTAAGGATTGGCAGCATGTCCTTCAGTGAGTGTACACCGATGTCAACCTGTCCGGAAATTATTGCATCGTCGATGGCCTTGGTAAAGATCCCGGATCCTTCAATGATGTAATCTTTGGTATCCTGGGTATGATCTCCCTCCGAAGTAATCAGTTCAAGTTCGGATTCAACGCCGGCCTGGCTTAGCTTACTCCTGACCATTTCCGCCTGACGGATGGCCAGTTTGCTTTTACGCGTGCCGATTCGGATGTTCTTTTTCAAGGTAAAAATGATAGAATGGGATCAGTCATTTAACCTTTTCCCGGTACCGGAAATAGTTGCCTGTCAGTCCTTCTATGAACTTTGATTCCCCGAATTGATCAGGATCATCCAGGTTGTTATCAAAGATAGATTCATATAACTGATATTTCACGTCCTGTGCATGCTTCCAGCGCTGATGCCACTTCTCAAATTCGGTTATTCCCGCGTCAATAATCGCTTCGGCCATGGTCATGCTTTCAGCCGTGACATTCGGATCTCCCTTAATGACCTGGTCGATATCAATCAGCCGGATACCGGAAATTTGAGTGACTGAGGCACAAACATTCCGGGGAACGCCCAAATCTATAATCGTTTTTTCATGGCCTGTAAAATTTCTCAGGTGATCGTGCCTGATCACTTTGTGACTTGCCGATGTTGCGGCAAATACGAAATCGGCGCCTAATATTTCCTGTTCAAGACATTCCATGGGAGAAATACGCAGGCCTGATTTGTTATATAACCTGAACAACCGCCCGATGTTTCGGCTGATCACGGTAATATTTCCGGGTGGAATTTTTTGAAGCAGGCTTTCTGCAATTTCTCTTCCAATGTTACCCATACCGATGATCAGATATTTTATCGACCTATCTTGATTCTGCCTGGAAATCTCCATGATCATATCTGCGGCGCTTTGGGGTACAGATGGGGAGGCCTTGTCCGGCATGATGTAATTCCTGATCCGTTTCCCGGTGCTGATAGCCGATTCCGCAAGTTTACCCAGCCTGGTTCCTATTGCACTCTGACGAATTGAAAAAGTAAGAGCCTCTTTTACCTGTGAAGTAATCCGGGAATCTCCTGAAACCCTGGAGTCCATTCCTGCTGCCACCCTGAATAAATGACCAACGGCTTCACGGGAATTTTTTATATAACCGTACCGGTTAAAATCCGGATGACTGCCTTTTGTGGATTGATGTAGCAATTCAGGCAATTCCCCGGGAGATGCATTTTCAGCATAGATCTCCGTGCGGTTGCAGGTCGACAATGTCATAAGGGAAGTAATGCCCAGTTCCCTGGCTTTTCCAACCAGGAAGGTCCTC
>DATDPY010000132.1:0-6766 GCA_035292565.1 Cyclobacteriaceae bacterium
AATTGCTTTGTCCGCTATAATTTAACAGACTGCGTCACAATAGTCCGGGAATTATTAATTGCCAGGCCCTTTGGCTTAGCCATCACTTTCGTGATAAGTCTTTGAACTTTTAGATAAGGATATGTTTAAGTGCCCTGGTCCTTTCTAATCATGAAAAGGGGCTAAAGCCCTGTTAACATGAAATACTATTTTGACCAAGCCCTAAAGGGCCTGGCAATTGATACGGTGTTTTAACAAGAATTTTCTTACATTTTCTTTATGACACGGTCTGTTTAATGGAGGGGGGATGATTTTCCGATTTAATGATCTGCTCATTTACCGTTTAACTTCCCTGCAGAAGCTCCACGATCATGATCCCTAATGCCAACTGGAACACCCTGTTAAAGCGCTTATTTGTGGGATCGTCTGCTATGTTGATTAATCCGTGAATGTAACGCAGGGTAACGTTAATATCGCGGCCGGCAAGGTTGAAATCGTAACCTGCACCAAGCGCTGCTCCAAGATCGATTCCTTTAAATGAGTCTTTGATATCATAAGTTATATCCTGGTATTCCGCTTTGGCATTCAGTAAAAATCCCAATTGGGGACCTGCATGCAGGCTGAAATTATTGACGGGATAAAACCGGACAATCAGGGGAATGTTTAAGTACAGGAGTTTCAGCCTGGCGGCAAGATCGGTCTTCGGGGCGTGGCCCTGCCCGGAAAGCATCAACTCGATCTGAAACCTAAGCGATTCCTGGAAATATGCATCTGCATAAGCTCCCAGGTGACCGGCAAGCTTTGTGGCATTATCGGTGTCGGTTCCGCCGATGTTGGCAAAATTCAAGCCTCCCTTTGCGCCTATGGCGGTCTGTGTCCATTCCTGGGCATTAACAAATTGAAAAAGGAATATGGTCAGGATTAATGCGAGTGATTTTTTCATGGCAGCGCCCGGTTAACGGGTTATATAATTTAATCTTATAAATGACAATTGACGGACTAGAATAACAATTAATACCAAATAATAAAAACTTTTTGTATCATTAGTTGAGATTACGCACCCGTAGTTCAATGGATAGAATATCTGACTTCGGATCAGAGGGTTGGGGGTTCGAGCCCCTCCGGGTGCACGATGAAGCAGATGGCCACACGGCCATTCGCTTTTTGGTGATTTGTGATTTGGCGATTTAGTGATTTCTTCATTTCGTTCCTAAAAACTTGTCGACCAAAAATTTAAATATTTGTTTTACCTGAGGATCGAATAGTGGGCTGTATTGACCTGTCTCGCCTGCCGATGCTTTGATAAATCCTTGTCTGTTCAGCATGGCCGGTTGGACCAATGTCGTTCATAAACGGAGTACGTAATTTGAGTGCAAGCCTCATAAATTACGTGAATATATTGAGCGAGTGGTTGATATGATCGTTTGGCATTTATTATTTTTTTGACCGTCATTCGATATTATTTCGACAATACCTTGTCTGATCATTAACCCCAGCTATCATTATCTTTTTTTTATCCTTTTCTCGAATGCTTTTTATGGTATAAATAACTGATACCGAATTGTACCTGGTTCGACCTGGTAGTCAGTTCATATCGCAAATTCAACCTGACACGGTCTATTAATTTATAAGAAATACCTGTTATTCCACCGAATCCCAGTTCAGTTTCATTATAATTTAAATTGAATGTATAATAATTAACTTCGTTAAAAAATAGATTAATCGACGGCCCCAAAAAAATGCACATTCTTTCCGGTAATTTATTATAAAACAGATGCTGGAGATAATTTATGTGCGCCCCCCATATTTTCGGATGATGCTCAGAATGTGTAATGCTGGTCTGACCATTGGATTTTTCAGTATCAAACCTTTCAATTTTTACTCTGTACGTGATACTTTTCAAGCCAATTTCCATATCGCTGTGTTTGAAATTTATCCTATCCATCAGATGCATTCCAATCCCTGGATATATCACTGAAGATCGATTGGAATAATAGTATTCATTATTAACAAACTTTTGGTATTCTCCTGATCGATAAAACGATAAAACAGGACCAGCTTCGATTTCATTTGCATAAATCGCGTAAGTAACTAATGCGCTAACGCCAACGACTCCCCCGACAACAGCGATCGCAATGCCCTCAGCCATGGAACCTGACTGCAATTGTGAGAACGCAGTGTTTGTCCTCAGTGTTATTAAAATCAGAAAGGTTAGCATAAAGTTTTTAAATCGTATCATAATTATTTTTTTTAAATACCGCATGCTTTTATTTTATTTTCAAGTCCCACCGTTACCACTGTACATACTATTCAATGGATATCTATTTGCACAGGTTTATTTTTATCCGCTGTTGTGCCATCGCCTAACTGGCCACTGGTGTTTCTTCCCCAGGTCCACAGTGTGCCGTCAGTTTTCAATGCTAAGTTGTGATAGCCGCCTGCCGCTATTTTCAAGAAATCCGTGCCAATATTAACGGGTGTGCTTTTATCCCCCCAGGTTGTGCCATCACCAATCTGGCCATCGCCGTTATATCCCCAGGCCCATAAGGTACTATCAGATTTCACGGCTACAGAATAAGAGCCGCCGGCTGCAATCGATATAAAACCGGAGCCAGCCCGCACCGGCGATGTATAATAAGATGTTGTTGCATTGCCGTCACCCAACTGGCCTAAATCATTATTTCCCCAAGCCCAAAGAGTGCCGTCCGTTTTCAGCGCCAGAGAATGAGTTCCGCCGGCATCAATCACTGCAAAACCGGAACCTATTAACACGGGTGTGTTCCTATTTACTGTTGAACCATCGCCTAACTGCCCGTAGGAGTTATCACCCCAAGCCCATAATGTGCCGTTTGTTTTCAAAGCAAGGGAGTGAGCGCCTCCTCCGGAAATCGATGCATAACCGGAACCTATCTGCACAAATGTTTGCTTATCCTCCCATGTTCCATCACCCAGTTGGCCCAGTCTGTTATATCCGCAGGCCCATAGACTGCCGTCTGTTTTCAGGGCTAGGATATGAGATCCGCCTGCAGCAACCGACGCATAACCGGAACCTATCTGAACCGGTGTGTTCGTTTTAAATGTTGTACCCGTGCCTAACAGCCCGTTATAAATATTGCCCCACGCCCAAAGCGTTCCGTCATTTTTCAATCCTACGGAATTATCGCCCTTTGCAGCAATAGCCGAATAACCGGAGCCTATTTGAACGGGAGTGCTCTTATCCAAATTAGTGCCATCACCTATGGCGCCATAATAATTCGATCCCCATGCCCAAAGGGAGCCGTCAGTTTTCAGGGCTAAAGAATGGCTGAAGCCCGCCGCAATCGACGAATATCGAAGCGTACTAAAGATCATTTCATTGCCGTATGAAGTTCCAAGTCCGTTCGTAGCATAAGCCCGGACAAAGTAAACAGTATTTGAGTCGAGCGATGTGAGGCGACTTTCAAAAATACCTGCCCCTGCTCCATCATCTGTTTTATTATCGTCGACCGTCGGTGGCGGGCTGGTGCTCCAGCATACTCCCCGTGCCGTTACAGGGGAGATTCCTTCCGTAATAATATGGCCGCCGCTTTTCGCGGAGGTTGGAGTTATTTCTGTTATTTCAAATGTAATCAGACCTGGCAATTCAGACGGTTCATCCTTCTCACAACCATAGGTAAGCATCAGAAATGCCCCCGTGATTTGTAAGAAATAAATCCAAGTTCTGTTATTCTTTTTCACTTCGCTTTATTTTAAGTTCAGGTTCGTAATACATGAGTGAAATCTTCGGCATATTTTCGGGGAACTCAATGGTCACGGATCCCCACATCGATTCAGGAAATTCGATCAAAGAGATTTTTTCCATCAGCAGGTCATGCAGGCTTCCGTCTTTCTTATAGATGATCCAGCTTTCTTTTAACTCATGAAGAGTAATATTCCTGATCATCGTTTTATCCGTTTCAATGATCCTTCCAATCCCCAGATGCTTCAGCACCTCTTTATTATTGAGGTCCATTGAAATATTCTGTGCCATACCTGTAAGCCTGATCAAAAGGAAAATCAACAGCATTCCCGGATATCGCATCGCTATCGTACTTTAGGTTTTTTGTAAATATTGAATCCGAAAGAAAATCCCACGGATGTTCCCTGCCGGTCGGGCGCCACATATACATTCACCGGGATATTCAGATAACCGGACTTGAAAGTTTTACCAATTCCGATGATCAATCGCGTTGACAGGCTTCCACTTCCACGGCTGTCGAGGCGTTTTGTTAGAGGGTATGGATTAGGACCAAGAATCGTATAATTCCAGTCATCCGTCAGGTGCCAGGCTTCACCGCCTAAAATATTCTGTTCGTCGAAAAACCCCTCCGCCTTCCGGACAAACCTGAAGCTGGGTCCAACTGCGAATTCCCATCCACCCCTGCCAAACCTGAATCCATTCAAAAAAGAAACCGAGGGAATGAATTTGCCAGATTCGAGTCCGCTGATCATGGGCAAGACTTCCACCAGGGCCTGGAAGTTTCCGGCGCTCAGGTACTGCCATTCCTGCTGCCAGCCGATCTGGAACATGAGAGGGAACATATTAAATCCCCCGTCTCCTTCCTTTGCCATAAGTACACTGGCTGCATCGCCGAAAGTAAATGCGGCCCCCATCCTGGGACCATTCAGCCTGATCTGTGTTTTCGGACTCTCCACAGGAGCATCATAGTCGATCAGAAGATTCACCAGGTTCTGATCCGGAGTTATCCCAAGAAGCTTCTGCACCGATATACCAATCATCTTCTGTAATTCAGGCTGAAGGTTAAGGTATTCCGTTGCATCCTGCTTCTCCACAGCTTCGGACCCGACATCAATAAGTTTGAGTGCGATGACGATCTTTTCATCGAACCGTTCCACGCTCCCGGTTATTATTTTATCTACATTAAGCACCTTTCCTGCTGCTGTCACACAGTTTTTCCCGAAACAGGCGTTAAGGTCGATGTTGTTTTTTGAAACAATCTCGGCTACATCATACTTATCCATTACATTGAATACATTGGTTTTCTCCAGTTCCAGCCGTACCATATACCCGACGGCTTCGGCATCCTGGATTATGCCTTTACTATCGATGCCCATCACGGCCGCTTCAGGTTTGGTTTGGGCGAGGGCATCATTACACATGATTATTCCGGATATCAAAACCCCGAACATCATTGTTTTAATTTTTTGTTTCATAATTAAAGAATTTAGAATGTTATGAATGATTACATCACAAATCAACGGGATAAAAAGAGTTTGGGATAATTGAAGTTTGCGGCAGGGAAATGCCGGGACGCAGCTATAGCAAATTCAGGGAGTACATAAAAGCTGATTTGCGATTTTCAATAATTCCCGCCGGTGCAGGATAAATAATCATTGAGATATGCAAAATAAAAATGGTGGAATAGGCTTATTTCCGTGGAAAAAGTGATTTCATTAAAAAGCATCACGAAGCCTCGTCATCCTGGTTTGCTTCAATGTTTGTGATTTATCCCCTTCGGTGTGATTGGATATTTTTTCCAATTTCCTGCCTGAGATTTGTAATTTCCTACCACTTCAATAGGAATAACTAAAAAATAAATTGTAACCTTGCCATTCTTAATCAGTATTCAGAATCAGATGGATCCCGTCGCAAATAAATAATCCCGGAAATTGCAACTTTTTATTACTCACTGGCATCTTATATTTATAATTAAGAACCCCTACATTCTTTTACCTCCCTGGAAAATACTTTTATAAATAATTCGTATGATAAAGAACTATCTCACTTCGGCATGGCGATATATTGTCAGGAATACATTTTATTCCTCCATCAATATGCTGGGCCTGGTCATCGGAATGACCATCTTCCTGCTGCTGATCCAATATGTTTTTCACGAATACAGCTATGATGATTTCCTGGATAAAAGCGACAGGATTTTCAGGGTTCAGCAGGACCGATACGACAAGGGTGAACTATCCACACAATGGGCTTCAGGCTGTGCAGGAATAGGCCCGGCCCTGGACCGGAATTTTGAAGAGGTTGAGGATTGGGTAAGGCTTAGAAAAGATAACGGCATCCTTGCATACGAAGACAGGATTTACCGGGAGAATGACATATTCTTTGCCGGAAGCAGCTTCTTCAGGATTTTTTCCATTCCCCTCGTTAAGGGAGTCGATTCACTCGTCCTGAAGGAACCGAATACGATCGTCCTGTCGCAGAGCATGGCCAGGAAATATTTTGGCGATGAAGACCCGATGGGAAAAATTCTGGTGGGCAACGGAAGTTTGAATTTGAAAGTGACCGGCGTATTTAAGGACCTTCCGGAGAATACCCATATGAAGTTCGATGCCCTGATGTCGTTCGCTACTTTTGAATCTTTCTTCCGTGACCCCAACGAACTGAATACCTGGAACTGGGACGCATACATGACGTATATCCTGCTCAATAAAAATACAGATCCTGCGGCATTTGAGGCAAAGATCCCGGACATGGTAGAAAAGGAACATGGCGAAGAGCTCAGGCATTCAAACCACAACGTCATTTTTCACCTGCAACCGGTCAGGAGCATTCACCTTGATTCACATTACATGTTTGAATTCCAGCAAAACGGGAGCCGCAGCACCACGAAATACCTTGCTATTATCGCAATTCTTGTATTGATCATTGCCTGGATCAACTATATCAACCTTTCAACCGCCAGGTCGATCGACAGGGCCCGCGAGGTTGGCATACGTAAGGTGATGGGCGGCATAAAACAGGAGTTGATCCGGCAGTTTCTTCTCGAATCCGCCATGGTGAATCTGGCAG
>DATDPY010000133.1:0-4492 GCA_035292565.1 Cyclobacteriaceae bacterium
GGAATGCATTCAGACTTATTTGACCGGGTCGTTCTGCCCTTACGGCATAAACTTTTCAGATTTGCCTTTATGCTCGTGAACAGCCGGCCGGAAGCTGAGGACATCGTGCAGGATGCAATGATGAAACTATGGATAAAAAAGAACGACCTGAGCAAGATTGGAAATATTGAAGCCTGGAGTATGACCATTACAAGGAACCTGGCCCATGATCACCTTCGCAAAAGGAAGAGTCGCAGTTCTTCGGGTCTTTTGCCAGAAGAGATAAAAACCCTGGCGGCTACCGAGGGGACCAGTCTTGAGTTCAATGAGAAGCTCAATCACGTTCATAGGTGCATCGACCTGCTGCCCGGGAAACAAAAACAGGCAGTCTTTCTCCGTGATATTGAAGGTCATTCCTATAAAGAAATAAGCGATATAATGGGGATCGATGAAAACCTGGTAAAGGTTACTTTATTTCGTGCCCGCGATAATCTGCGAAAAAGGATCCTGAAAATTGAGAATTATGGATTATGAAGAAATAAAAATATTGATTGACAAATACTGGCGCTGTGAATCGACGCTTGAAGAGGAAAAAATGCTCCGCGATTATTTTTTGAAGGAGCATGTACCTTCTGAATTGATACCCTACGCCGGTCTATTTAAATATTACGGTTCGGTCTCAGGTCTTGAGACAAAGAAAATATTTTCGCCTCATTTCGGAGGCCGCCAGGCCGAGGTTCTGCAACCGGTCAAAACGAGAAATATCAGATTAGCCTGGTATTACCGGGTAGCAGCTGCGGTTCTCCTGATTCTTGTTCTGTTCGTAATTAATGAACAGGTCGGTAAAATCAAACAGGAATCGGTTGCAATTGTAAAAGATACATTTCAGGATCCCGAAGAAGCCCTTGCAGAAACAAAACGGATCCTGTTCATGGTTTCCCATGAATTGTATAAGGTTGAACGTGAAGCATCGAGGTTTGCAGAATTCAGCAAAGCAGAGGAAAAATTCAGAAAAACAAAAACAAAAGATAAATGAGAAGTCTGGTTTCAGTACTTTTTATCATGATCGCCTTCAAGGGAATTGCCCAGGAAAATGTGATCACGGAATTATTCAGGGAATATGAGGGCCAGGAGAATTTCACCACGATCTATATTACGAGCAAAATGTTTGAGATGATCGCCCAGATCCCCGAACAGGAAGATGAGGAAGACTTATTAAATGTGATCAGGAAACTGACCGGGGTCAGGGTGTTGTCGACTGATAATTATGAAGACGCCGGGGATCTTTATCAGAAAGCTTACAAGCTTCTGCCCGGCCATGGATTTGAGGAATTAATGATCGTTAAAGAGAACGATAAGGAAACAAAATTCCTTGTTCGTCAAAACCGAGAAGTCATTTCTGAGCTGATCATGCTGTCTGGCGGGAGGGAGAGTTTTTCAATCATATCCATTACCGGTGATCTCCGGCTTAAGGATATTTCCCGTTTATCCAAAACCCTGGATATTCAAGGATTTGACCATCTTGAGAAAGTCGATGATAAACCATAAACAACCCTTTATGAAACAACTTCTTGGCGTACTCTTTTTTGCAGGATTGTCCCTGCAGGGCCTTGGGCAGAGCAATGCTTTGCTTGAATTCCATAATAAGTATAAGGATTATGGAGATTATTTCAGTTTCAGGATCGAAGGAGGCCTCCTGAAAGCCCTTTCCAGGATTGAAACCGATGACCCGGAAGCCGGGGACTTCCTGGAAATGATCAGCAAGATCGACGCGATCGATATCCACTCCATCCATGTGAAGGAATCGGATTTTGGAGAGAGTGACTTCAGGGAAATTACCCGGAAGATTAAAAAGGAAAAATTTGAAGACCTGATAACCGTCGTCGGGGAAGATAAAAAAATAAATTTTCTGGTGAGGGAATCCGGGGGGAAAATTACCGATTTGTTGCTGATCATCAATCATCCCGAAGAATTCACGCTTTTAAATATCAGCGGCGAAATCGACCTTTCTACAATATCTAAACTATCGAAATGTATGGATTTCAAGGGCTCCGGCGACCTTGCTAACCTGGATAAAGAATAAATATTTTTACGCATAATAGCCCCTATCGCCATTTCTGACCTGCCTGTCAAACCGGATAATCAACTTTAATTTCCCGGCACCATTCCGTGAACCTGCCTGGCATGCCGCTTACAAATAATTGGCAAACTTGTAGAGATTATACCGGTCTGGAGTATAATTTCGTAGAGAAGGGTTTATTATGATGCGTCGCTTTTTAAGCATAGCCGGACATACGCTTTTAAGAAACTGGGTCGTGCTGGCCATCAGAGTTTATTTTCGCAAAATCCAGGTCATAGGCAGAGAAAAAATACCTCGCAGCGGCCCGGTACTTTTTGCCCCCAACCATCAGTATGCTTTTATGGACGCGCTGATCATCACGATCATCGACCGCAAGATCCCTTATTACCTCGTTCGCGGAGATATTTTCAGAACCAGGATGGCCAACTTTATGCTGAGGTCGCTTCGAATGATGCCGGTATACAGGGCTAAGGATAAGGTTGACATGGTTAAGAAAAATGAGGAGATTTTCGACAAGTGTGTCGAAATTCTTGGAAGTTTTGGACACCTGATCATTTTCCCCGAAGGCAACCATTCGAAGATCAGAAGGATCAGGCCGGTTCAGAAAGGAATATTCAGGATTGCTTTCAGGACGCTGCTGGAAAAACAGGGCGCACAGGACCTAGTGATCATTCCCGTTGGGATCAACTATGATGATCAGTCGCATTTTCAGAGCGACCTTCTGGTTAATTTCGGGAATCCCATAAAAGTTTCCCAATACCTTGAAGAATATAAACAATCTTCAGCAAGGGTTATAGGGGAATTGAAAGATAAGATCTTTTCTGAACTTGTCAGGCTGAATATCAATATTGAAAATGCCGAATCATATAAATTCTATGAAAATATAATTAAGATTTATTCACCCCATTTTATGCTGAGTATCGGGGATTCTTATAATAACCTCGAGAAACGATTCAATGCGTACCATAATATTATTTCAAGACTTGATAAGTTTAAAAATGAGAGCGAGGAAGAGTTCCGCGAATTCATGATAAAGTGCAACAAGTTTTTCAAACGACAGTCACGTCAAAAATTGAATCCTGCCTATATCAGCGGCCGTTCCGGGTCGGGTATGGGCAAACTTCACCGGTATATGGCCCTGGTAATTGTCCTGCCCATATATTATTATGGAGTAATCAATCATGCCATTGCCCTGGCCGTGCCTTATCTGATCGGGAAATTTCTGGTCAGGGATGATCACTTTGAAAGCTCAGTGAAAATTGCCGTGGGTTTGCTGTCATTTCCCCTGGCCTATGCCATAAACCTGTTCATCGTGTACGCTCTTACAAGTCGTCTTGACTGGACAATTTATTATTTTATTTCGATGATATTTTCAGGAATTTTCGCAAAATTAAGCCAGAGCTATGTGAAAAGCTTTTGGGAAAAACTGAAATTCTGGACCGTAAAATACACCGACCCGGTTGACTATGTCAAAATAAAAAAGAATTTCCGTGAAATCAGGAAAAAGCTGGATAAACGGATAATCCCTGAGCCCCAAAGCCAAACGGCTCAGCCTGGAATGAATTCGATAACCTGAGTGATATAATGAATGATCATTAACCTTCTTTCCGGTCCGAGAAATTTATCAACAGCGTTGATGTATTCATTTGCCCAGCGGAATGATACACTGGTAATGGATGAGCCGTTGTATGGTTATTATCTCGCTGTATCCGGCGCTGATCATCCCGGCCGTGACGAAGTGTTGGCGGCGATGGAGCTCGATCACAACAAAGTATTTTCTGCTATTGATGAAACCGGGAAGGACGGTAAGATTATTTTTATCAAGAATATGTGCCATCATTTTGTGGGCATTCCCTTATCCATGATCAATGGATTCAAAAATATTTTTCTGATAAGAAACCCTTCGGATATGCTGCCATCGCTCTCCGTTAAGATTCCCCGCCCGACCATCCGCGATACCGGGCTAAAAGATCAGTGGGAAATTTATAATCATTTGCGTTCTGCCGGTCAAAGCTCTGCGGTTATCGATGCCGAGCACCTTTCCAATGATCCGGAGTTAGTATTAAAAAAATTATGTCAGAATCTAGGGATCCCGTTTTCAATTTCCATGCTTTCCTGGAAAAAAGGCCCGCGGAAGGAAGATGGAATATGGGCCAAGTACTGGTATCAGAGTGTTCATAACTCTACGGGATTTGATAAATATGTGAAAAAAAATTTGCCTCTTTCCGCAAACCTGGAAAACCTGCTGTCAGAATGCATGTCCTATTACCGGAAATTGTACGAACATATATTAATATAGATGCTTTGCGGGTGCTAATACATAAGAAATAGGCGGATTTATAATGGAATGAATATGGTAGGACCCAAATTGCCTGATTCCCGAAACGACGACTTGCTCATCAGCATCGACGGACAATTGTACCGCAGAGAGGA
>DATDPY010000134.1:0-4378 GCA_035292565.1 Cyclobacteriaceae bacterium
AAAAAATACTATCGCAGGGGCAGTTCCTTATTCCTTGATATTCATATCGGCGCGGAGTACCACGTTTCAAACCGGATAGGGATATTCCTGGATTTATCAAGTGGAGTATCGACCATAGGCCTCGCAGTTCATTCAAGAAAATAAAAAAATCATGGGAAATCTTCTGTACTTAATCGCAATCATCCTGTTCCTTGGCTGGGTCTTCGGCTATTTTACTTTCGGTGCAGGAAACATCATTAACATTCTTCTGGCACTCGCTGTAATTGCCGTGTTATTCCGCCTTATTCGTGGGAAACGGGCCTTTTAAAATCTCCCATCTGCCAGGGAAATTCGAACTTCTCATTCGGGAATGATTGAATTTGAACTCTGTTTCTGAAGCCAGTCTTTCAGGTTTGGTCCGGAAACAGATTTTTTTTATTGAGATATGCTCACTTTCTTTTCCTGGATTTCAGTAATCGGTCTGAATGACGTTAATCCAGCCTTTCCTGTGAAGCCCCCAAAATTGAGTTTAAATGCAAATCTCGAAAACGACATCCCTGAAAACCTGCGAAATATGTAAAACTCTGACAGAAATATGCAAGATGTTTCGGCCGGAATATATTCACCTTTGTATGTAAATGGCCAAACAACTGTATTTATCAAATAAGAAAATGAATGCATCACAATTTATAAGGATTGAGCACCCGAAAATTACAGCAAACATGTTTATTCTGTCAAATCAGCTTTATAAAAAGATAGCTCAACTGGCTGTATCTGATCCCGGATCTGACACCCTCAAGGATCAACTGCCCTTTTCCAGAGTTTATTCAACTCCGGATACTAGGCATGAGGAAATAATGAATTTACTTAAAAACATCCACCCGGAAAAGATTAAGTTGAACGAGTGTCATGATATTCTGGTCAATTAAATTGATAAAATATGTTCGATATGACAGAAACTAAAAAAGCCGTTGATTTAAATGCGTCGGAACATTTCGAACATGATAAATCAAAAGTATTCATCATCGTGGAAATTATTGAATATGTTCCCAACTCTGTGGTTATTAAAACCATCATAAAAAAAACTACCGGCAATGTCAGCGTTGTCTCATTTGATTCCGGCGAGGCTCTGGCGGTAAAAATATCTCCTTTCGACACCTTTATTCAAATTATAGATGGAAATGCCGAAATTGTGATTGATGATATATCCAGCCAGCTTGAAACCGGTCAGTCCATCATTATTCCTGCCCATTCCCGCAACACGATCAAGGCAAATGTGAGATTCAAAATGATATCCACCATCATTAAAAGCGGATACGAGGAATTACCCTGATACGGCCGGTTTATTTCAAATGAATCCACGGATATCCTCATTTTTAACTATCATTAATGCAAGTCCGATCTGCCAGGTATTATCATGCAGAATTTTTTATTTTTTCAGGAAATAAACCATCGTTTTTTTGCAACCCAATTCCATGAATTGCGTCTTCTTATAAAGGCCCATAGTAACAATTTTTTGACATATGCTTAAGAATTTCCTGGTCATTTCCTTCAGGAACCTCCTGAAGAACAAAATTTTCGTATTTATCAATGTGTTCGGACTGTCCATTGCGCTGGCCAACTGCGTGGTTGCCTGGCTGAACTGGCAGTATAACCATGATTTCGATACCCAATATGTAAATGCCGGAAGCATCTACCGGGTAAACTTCATCCGGATCATGAACGACCAGCCCAGGAAGAACGGCAGCTGCCCCATGCCCCTGGGTAATATTCTGCGCGATAATTTCAGCCAGATCAGCAGGGTTGTCAGGGTATTCCCGGCCCAGGGAAGTTTCAAGGTAGGCGATGACCTTTTCCGGACCACTGTGAACTGCGTTGATCCGGAATTTTTTGAGATGTTCACCTTCGATATGATCCATGGAACCCCCGCCGAGATCCGGAACAAAACCAGGATATATATCAGCGACATCCTGGCGGAAAAATATTTTGCCGGAATAGCCAACCCGGTCGGTCAGGTAATGACTTATATGGACGGCGACCAAAGAATAGAATTGAGCGTCGGAGGCGTGTTCAGGAAACCTCCCCAAAACTCTACATTCTACCGTGAAGATGCTTACGTGCTTTTTGACAATATATTTGATATTACAAAATGGGATGAAAATGACTGGTCCATCTTCAACACGACTTTCGTGGAAATTAAAAACGCCGGAGATGTGGCTGCGGTAGAAGAAGGCCTGAAACAATACGTAGAGATACAGAATAAAGCCAAAGAGGATTATAAAGTGGCCAATTATTATCTCGATCCCCTGATCGGGATGGCAGTCCGTGCCGAAAAGGATGACCTTTGGAACTCCTGGTTTAACAACAGCCTTCCCATCTCGGCGGCGATCGCCCCGGGAATCATGGCTGCCCTCCTCCTCCTGCTGGCCTGTTTCAATTTCACCAATACTTCCATCGCAATGGCTAATAAGCGAATCAGAGAAATCGGGATCCGGAAAGTTCTGGGATCAGGGAGAGTACAACTGATCTCCCAGTTCCTTGGTGAGAACTGCATACTGGCCTTCCTGGCCCTTATTGCCGGAATCCTCATCGCCTCTTTCCTGGTACCGCTCTACAGCGATATGTGGACCTTCCTCGATATCAGCCTAAACCTTCTGGAAAATGCAAATCTGATCGGATTCCTTTTCGTTCTTCTGTTGCTGACAGCAATCATTGCAGGAAGCTACCCGGCATTCTACGTAAGCAGCTTTCAGCCAGTGAGCATCCTGAAAGGCATTCAGAAATATGGAGGCATCAACTTTTTCATGATCACCCTCCTTACGCTCCAGTTCGCGTTTTCCATTATATCGATTTTCGCAAGCTTTGCATTCTCGCAAAATGCGGAATTCCAGAAAACTTATGATATCGGTTTCCATGCCGACCAGGTGCTGATTGCCGGCGTAAGCAATGCCGAAGAATACCGCACCTTTAAGAATGAGCTCGGGACCAACAGCAAAATAAAAACCATATCCGGCTCAGCCCACAGCGTTGCCTATTCATGGTATCTCGACCCGATCCGTTTTGAATCTCAGGAGTATGATGCCGATGTTCTCGGTATCGGCGATAATTACCTTACAACCATCGGGGCAACATTGGTGGCCGGCAGGGATTTTATTAAAGATAACCAAAATGACATTGACGGATCGACCATCGTTAACCAGGAAATGGTAAGACTTTTCGGATGGACTGATCCCATCGGGCAGAGGATCATGGTCCGGGATACGATACCCCTTTATGTTGTTGGGGTGGTTAAAGACCTATACCTCGATGGGGGATTATGGAACCCGATGAGGCCCCTGGTCATGCGGTATGTGCCTGAGAAAGATTATCATTTCCTTTCCGTCCGGGCTGAACTGGAAGACCTGAAAAGCGTCCGTTCCGAAATGGAAGCCGGGTGGAAAAAACTTTTCCCGGATAAACTGGCATCGATCAACTACCTCGACGAAAACAAAGCTCAGGCCGCGGAAGTGAATAACAACATTAAAATTATTTTCGTCTTTCTAGGCATAGTAGCTATGATCCTTTCCGTGATTGGCTTATACAGCCTGGTTTCACTGAATATTATCAAACGGACAAAAGAGATCGGGGTAAGAAAGGTCCTGGGCGCTTCGATACCAGGAATTATCACCAATCTCAGCCGGGTTTTTCTGATCATCCTTTTTATCGCATCTGTCATCGGATCAACAGCCGGTTACTTTCTTTCGAAGCTTATGATGGGAAGCATCTGGGCATATTATCTTCCTCTCGGCATATCGCCGTTTATTCTTTCCATTTCGGTTATATTCCTGATCTGTGCCATCACTGTCGGATGGAAGATCCATGGAGCAGCTTCCCTGAACCCCACGCTCTCCCTCAGAAATGAATGATTTATAAAGAACCAGGATTCTTCTACATTGTCGAACATCGAACATCGCCCTTGAAACATATAAATAACTTCAGCGCGGATACTGAATATCAAAAACCATGTACAAAGAAAACGGAATTATAGTTTCTGTAAAAGCGTGGATCAGCGATTCGAATTCCCTGGTAAAATTTGAATTAATTGCCTGCCATCCTTATTTTCGTTATTCTTAATATTATTACTGAGAGCATTAAATAGTATCAAATCGAATGTCGAAAGTAAACATTATCATGAAAATGTAATGAATACCATTTGTCGATTCGGAGTTTATCCCGTAGGGATATGATCTCGGTAGTTATTTGGATAATAAAAGCATTGAGGGGTTGTCCAATAAGTCCTATTTTGATTACGGACAAGATTTTTTTGTTGCCCCATTTATTATCTTATCGGTTTTTCAGGCTGCGTGTTGAAGGGCCACTTTCTTCAAATTATGACTAATGGCTATTAATCCCCATTCTA
>DATDPY010000135.1:0-14130 GCA_035292565.1 Cyclobacteriaceae bacterium
ATGTAAATATTCTCCGGGTAAAAGGTGTTGATCCCCCGCATGATCTCGAAAAAATAAGGGCTGATATAATCGAAATGGAGACCTGGGGTATATTCCTGCGAATAGGCGGGATTCCGGCTATCCGGTGAAATACTGGTCCCATATTGGAATTCAAAATCTTCTCCCTGACCAATCAGGTCATTTTCCGTAAGCAGGGCATTGACTTCGGAAGAAACATCCCAGGCCAGCCTTGCCTGGTTATAAAGTTTCAATTTCAGCGTTTTTGCAAATTTCCTCCATTTTGGAAGGGATTGAGCGCCTCCTCCATAAAACAGGTCATCGTTTGCCGTTGTAAGGGTAGATACTTTCGCCAGATTGGCGATGCCGTCGTCGAGAAGGCCCAGAACTCCGGTATACACCGATTCCCCATCATCATAGACGGGGTAAGGTTTTTCGGAGCCAAGATTAGCTTCAGTGAATGGAACATCACCATAAATATCCACAAGGACACTGTATATATAGGCTTGCAGTATTTCAGCTACGCCTTTATAATGCCAGGCTTCCAATTCTTCTGCCTTGCTGATCACCTGCCGGATGTCGGTCAGTGCTCGCGTATAAAATATGTTCCATGGAATTGATACGCCAAAATCTCCCCCGTTGAATCCATAATCGTTCTGACTGTTTCCTCTCTGAACTGTCTGGTGCGTATACATCGAAGTAAAATCCCCGAGGCCGCCGACCGACATCCCCACAGCGCCGGCTATATCAACCTGGATGGTAGGCATGAGCTGATGTAAAGGAACGTCCACAGGATTATTGGGGTCCTCGTTGATATCCAGCCAGTTGTTGCAACCGGATAATGCCACTAACCATAATCCCGTAAGTATCCCGATAATTATTTTTTTCGTATTCATGACTTCAATTTCTGATGATTAAAAGGTTACGTTTAGATTAACCGAGACTCGTTTTACCGAAGGCGTTGCCGCATATTCGATACCCTGCTTATTGGTCGCCCCAAACTGGTTTACTTCAGGATCAAAATTGCTCCCCTCGGGGAAATGAGGCGCCAGGTACCACAGGTTTCTTCCGGATAGTGAAATTCTGATATTGCCGAAGGGCGTTTTTTCAAGCATAGGTTTCGGAAGCGAATATCCCAGGCTTACCTCCCTGAGGCGGAAAGTAGTTGCATCAAATGTTGACCACTCGTCAGCGCTGTTTACGCCGAATGATTCCCCAAACCAAAGTGCATTGACCTCAATCATTGTCTGATTCGGGATCTTTTCGCCATTTTCATTCCGAATTGGTTCATGAGTATTTGGGTCTCCATAAACGCCGGGAATGATCCTGTTTATTTCCCTGTCTTCCGATGATTTCAGGACTCCCCTGCCCAGCATTGTATTTATGGTATTCGAAAATAGGTCCCCACCCTGTCTCCAGTCAAATACGGCATTCAGAGTAAATCCTTTAAATGTAAAAGTATTGGTAAGGCCTGCGATAAAATCGGGATTGGGATTCCCGACAATCTGAGGTTCCAGCGAACGGATCAACAATCCATTCGACGGATCAATCAATAAATTCCCATCCTGATCCCGGTCATTCACCGAACCTTTTAACAGTCCGTATTCCTCCCCGGGCCGTAACACAGCCGTTACACTTCCCGCGAAGGAAGATCCGGCTTCTATCACAATTTCGTCAACACCTTCTTTCAGGGCAACTACGAGATTCCTGTTGTGCGTAAATGTACCATATACATTCCATGAAAATCCGGAAGAAGTCCTGACAGGAGTTAAACCCAATCCAATCTCCACACCTTCATTGGATACCTCACCGAAATTTGTAAAGAAAAAGGAAAATCCCGATTCTTCGGGGAGTGAGACTCCTGCGATCTGGTTGGTGGAATTCCTTTTATAATAGGTTACGTCAATGCTAAGCCTGTCATCAAGCCACCTGCTTTCAATTCCCGTTTCAATTTCCTGGGTAATTTCAGGCTTCAGTTCAGGATCTCTTTCGATATCGCTGAGTGAAGCGGCCGGCGTTGTTGTTCCGCCACTCGGCGTAAATGGCAGTTGAGCAGTTGGGAATGGATTTGTGATTAAATAGTCGTTGATCAGGTAAACCGGCCTCAACTGATAGGGATCGGTATCATTTCCTACCCTCGACCATCCTCCCCTGATTTTAAGAAATTTCAGGATTGGCGACTGGATATTTAATGCATCCGTCAGGACCAATGAGCCGGTAACTGCAGGATAGAAGAAACTATTGGCATTTAGCGGCAGCGTTGAAGACCAGTCATTCCTCGCAGTTAATGTAAGATATGCCCATTCGCGGAAGCCGAACGAAAGGTCGGCAAAAATCCCAAACAGCCTTCTTTGTTCAAAAATTCCGCCAAACGGAACCACATCGTTCATATTGTCCATATCATCGATATCAAATACCACGTATTGCGTTCCCAGTATTGCCTGCCTGTTCGTGGTACGCTGATTTACGTTATGGCCCAGGATACCCCTGAATGAGATATCTTCGTTAAGGTTTCTGGTGGCTGTTATGATAAAATTTGATTCAATTTCCTCAAAATCTATATTATCGGTCGTTAGCCTGCCGAGGCTCGATGCCCCCGTTGAACCGGGGCGAATAAAATCCTTGTTTCGCTGACCATAACTGTTAATGCCGACCTTATAGGAGAGGTTCAGCCATTCCAGGAGATCATAGCCCAAACTAACCGATGCAATCATACGGTTGACGTCGGAAGTGAAACCGGCATTTTCATAAGACCAGAACGGATTGTCGGCCTGTCCACGGGCAACCATGAACTCACTACCCTGGTCCAGCGGGTTCTGATAGGGCTGTCCTTTTACATCCCAGTTTCTTCCCAGAAAGAGTGACCGCGCGAACGCCGATTGATTATTTGAGCCCAGGCTGCCAACCCCGCTCTGGAGCCCGTCCTGTCTGCTTCTTACGAAAGACAGATTGCCCCCTACCTGGAATTTATTGTCGAGTTGGGCTGTCCCGCCGGCGCTTATATTGGTACGGTCGAATGAGGAATTCGGGACATAACCTTCATTGGTCATGTGTGAAGCGGTTACCGATAATGCTGCCTTCTCATTCCCGGTATTAATGGAAATCGAGTTATCGAAAACAGTCCCCGTAGTAAACAGATCCTTTACATTATTGGGGTAAGCCCGGTAGGGTACGTTTACCCCATTATACGCCTCCATTCCCGTCCTGCCGGAATACCAATGGGGAATAGAATCCAGATCCGCATATGGCCTTGTTCCCGGGAAGGGAGCCCCCCATGAACCGTTTACCTGCTGATATTGGAAATTAACACCTGTTCCATAGGTATTCTGATATTCAGGAAGATTGGCGATCATTTCCATGGCGTAGGATGAGCTGTAGGACACCTCCAGGCCTTTGGTTGATGCTTTGGGGTTACCGGATTTGGTCGTAATAAGGATAACTCCATTGGCAGCCCTCGATCCATACAAGGCGGCAGCGGCAGCGCCTTTAAGGACTGTTATCGACTGAATATTATCCGGATCGATATCCGCCGCCCTGCTGCTGTAGGCGCCGCCATCTGCAAGCTGATTGAAAGTACGATATTCCTCATTATTAAACGGGATACCATCAACAACAAATAGCGGCTGGTTATTACCCAGCAGGGAAGAATTTCCCCTGATGGTAATCCGGGTAGCGCTACCAGGCGCGCCGCTCGATCCCAGAATATTCACGCTAGGCACTTTCCCCTGTAATGCTCTTAAGGCATCCGGCTCAGATACCTGCTTAATCTTATCCCCGCTAATGCTTTCTACTGAATAGCCGAGGGCACGGGCTTCTCTTTGTATTCCGACTGCAGTTACCACGATTTCCGATAACTCGGTTATGTCAGGCTGTAGGGTTACGTCGATCACGGATTGAGTTCCCGTTTCCACTTCCATCGAAGCCAGGCCTATATAACTAAAGACCAGGATTGTTCCCTGCTCAGGAACAGAAATCTGATACTTGCCATCAACATCGGTAACCGTTCCGGTCGTCGTTCCCTTGATAATGACATTCACCCCAGGGATAGGGCTTCCATCATCGGCTGATCTTACTGTGCCTGTAACACTCCTTTCCTGGGCGGATAGGATATGCGGCATTAGCAAGCCAGAAATTACAATAACAGAAAGTAGAAATTTCCTCATGATTAAAGGGGTTAGGGTGGTTCAATTGTATCAGTGAACAATCCATAAATGTGTATCGGGATCCTTTACTAAAAAATTCCTGAAGTTCTCCGACACCATCTTTTCCGATTGTAAACTGTTGGAACCAAAGGTGGGGATTAATCCGGTACGGGGGTATCCCCCATTAAACGTGATTTTTTACACCCTAAAAAGCCGAAATTACATCGAACTTTGAACATCGAAAATCGAATATAACACTTGCATTTCGTGTATCCATATTACGCCTTTCCTTTATACAGTACTCCTGACCGGGCTTATACACCCGATACTTTTAATTATTGTTACGAAAGACCGTAGAGTTTCGATTTTCGATGTGAGATGTTTGATGTGCGATTTTCTGATCCTGCTCCGGAAAGAACTATTGATTGTTATTAAAATTTAATCATCCATCAGGAAAGGATTTAAGAGGTTCAGGGTAACAGATTTTAAATGAAGATTCAGTAATCAAATCAGCCGGTTTTTCCGAGCGAATTCTATGGCGGCAGCTTTGGAGTTGACCTGGAGTTTGATATAGATGTTCTTAATATGCGTCTTTACCGTCTCCCGGTGAATAAAAAGTTCATCGGCAATCACACTGTAACTTTTGCCGCTCGCAAGAAGTTCGAGGACTTCCGTTTCGCGCCTTGAAAGCGGAGAATTCAGGTTTCTTTGGAAAGATTCGACAACCATTCTGGCGATATTACTGCTCATCGGGGCCCCGCCTTTCCTGATTTCATCAATAGCGTCGAGTATCTTATTATGCGGGGAATTTTTGGTAATATACCCAGATGCCCCTGCTACCAGTGCATCAAATACCAATTGGGAATCATCATGGACGGTAAGCATAAGAACATCGATCTCCGGATGACGTTGTTTAACATATTGTATGCCCTCAATTCCATTCATGCCGGGCAATTCCATATCCATCAGGATCAGGTTCGGGAGGTCTTTCTCAAGGCGTTTGAAGGCATTTTCGCAAGAATCGTAGGCGCCCGCAATCTCATATTCCCCCAAGCCTCTCACGAGCAATCTTAAGCTTTCGCGAACAACTTCATTATCCTCAATGATCACGATTTTAAAACTACCATCCATGGCCAGGGATTTTCATTGACATAAAGCTACTCTTTTGAAAACATAAACGCCGCAATATGAATCAAAGATTTAAATACGCTAAAATTCCCATTCTGCGGCGGTGGCATGCCACCTGAACAGGTCCGGATTTCCCGGATTAAAAATCCCCCATTCCGGGGTATGCCCAATTCATACATTCTGTGTGAAATTAAGGAGTGATAGCCTGTCCTCCGGAATTAAAAACAATTGAATTAATATTTAACACCAAGGGCGCAGCGTTTCGTGTTCGCGGGATCACCGAGATTCAATATTGAAGCACCATATTTTATTTTAAACCCTAATTCCAAGTCTCAGTTCTCAATGTTGAAATGCATTAATTATTCACAGCGACTGAAATTAATTCCAGATTCCGGATTTGTGCCGTGAAGCAGGGCTATGACACAAATTCGTTTTAAGCGTGTGCCCGGTGTTTGGAATTTGAAATTGGAGATTTGCCGGCTGGAATTTGGGGTTAAATAACCTGGCTGATATACCGGAACTATTTTCTTTTCAGCAGGCGCTTGTAATCTTCCGGCGTATCGATATCGAATTCAGCTTCCGGGTTTGGAATGACATGAACGTCCTGTTTTAGTTTCGTGATCACCGATTTGGCTCCTTCCTTGGTGCCAACTTTGTCGAGATAACCGAAAATCGTTTTATGAAAAAATACGGGAACACCGTAAGACCCGCCATAGCCCGATGCAATGATTTTTTTGCCGTAGGTATAATGCGACCGGACCATATCAATAATGTGTTCATAAGTCACCAGAGGCTGGTCGCAAAGAAGGATAATAACGCCATAAACGTTTGGGTATATTTTCTGGATATATTTCACACCCTTTTGAATGGATGCCCCCATTCCTTTGTTCCAGGCGGTATTATGAATTACCTTGATCGATTCCTGCTTTTTAAGGACTTTTTCAAATTTGGAATAATTTGCTCCGGTAACCACAACCACCGGCCCTACATTGGATTTGAGGGCTTGCTCAATAGAGTTTTCTATGACCGTTTTCCCCCTGAATTCCAGCAATTGCTTGGGTTTGCCGAATCGCTGGGATGGCCCGGCCGCAAGTATCAATATGACGATCTTTTCTTCCAAATCGATGCAAATTTAAACATTTATACATAATGTCAATACGAGATCACGATTCTTAATATTTTTAAAATATTATATTTATGAGCATTTATTGCCGATTAGGAACCAATTTCTTCATAAATGAGCCATAATGCATCCTATACTTTTCGAGTTTGAAACGCCCGGTTTCCTGGATTTTCTTTTGCCCGAAAAAATTACAGTCTACTCTTACGGTTCAATGATTGCCCTGGGAGCGATACTCGGTTTTGCATATACAGCCCTGGCAGGCAAGAAAAAACTTAATATACCCTTCGATACTTCTAACCAGTTAATCCTGTACATAATGATCTCCTCGATTGTCGGCGGAAAACTGTTTACGTTCTTTGAAGCTCCGTCACGCTACATAAATAACCCCATGGAAATGGTCAGTAGTTTCAGTCAGGGTTTCGTATTTTATGGTTCACTCCTGTTCGCAATCCCCACAATGATTATATTTTTCAGGAAAAATAAAATTCCGGTTTTACCGATGCTCGATATCATGGCAATAACGACCTGTATCGTATATGCTACCGGCCGCTTAGGATGTTTTTTAGCCGGATGCTGTTATGGAGTCCCTACCTCCGGCCCTTTCGGTGTTGTTTTCACAGATCCGGTATGCCAGGCAGAGCCCCTGAATACTCCGCTGCACCCGACACAACTCTATAGTTCAATGTTCGCATATTCACTGATCATTCTGCTGCTCATCATTTCTCGGCATAAGAAATTCGACGGACAAATTTTCCTTTTATACCTGATCATCTACCCGGCAGGAAGGATAATCATCGAGTATTTCAGGGGCGATGTATCTCGTGGGTATTTAATAAAAGATGTGATCACCAACAGTCAGTTCATCTCCCTCATGATCCTGGCCATAGCCATATACTACTATCAGCGCCTTAGTAAAAAGAGCGCCTCTAATATTTCCGGACATCCAGTGAACCGGGGCAAACTTTAATATGGAAAGGGGGACTGCCGGCAAATTCGCCGTCGATATGTGCGACCATCTGGTCATTGGGTTCAATGATGCATTCCCTGCATTTATAAAATTCAACTTCCTTCAGGGATTTATGGCCGCCTGATTTCATGGTTGGCAGGTATAAAAATCTTTTCTTTACCGGTATCTTGTTTATAATGCAAATGTCCAACTGGCCGTCATCTGGTTTAGCGAAGGGATTTACCAGGAAACCGCCGCCGAAATATTTTCCTTTGGCAATGGTCATCAGGAATACCGTTCTTTGAATTCGATTCCCATCAATAATAATATTCAGTTCCGATTCCACATACCCGGAGAGCAACCGGGTAACCGTATGGAGGTAAGCAAGGCTGTTGTTGAATCTCTTGCCTTTGATCATCATATCTTCAACCACCTTCCCGTCGAATCCAATGCCCACTCCGTTCATGAATACCCTCCCATTGCATTTACCTGTATCGACCTTATAAATGGATCCGTTGAGGGCTGATCCGATTTGTTTATCGAGCCTCAATTTGCCAACGTGCGATCGCGCGATATCATTGCCGGTTCCCGTGGAAATAAAGCTAACCGTAACCGTTTTTCCGTCAATTCCGTTCAAAGATTCGTTGATCGTGCCATCTCCTCCTACAACCAGTATATCGGTGAATATTGCGGGATCAAAAAAATCCCTGATTAAGCGGTCGGCATGGAATTCGGGTTTAGTTTCAAACAATTCAAAATCAAATCGGGACCGGACTCTTTTTAAAATTCTTTTTACTCTGGTTGAAGAGCGCCTGCTTCCTGCTGCCGGGTTTACTACGATAAAGTATTTCCTCAATTACTGATGATTTGGCTCCGGAAGATTGACATAATCATTATAAATTCCAAATCCCAAATTTCATATCCTAATTCAAAATCGCAAATTACAAATCACTCTTGTCCGGTAAAAATTAAAATCAATCGGGAAAATCCCTAATTGTTTCGATAAACGTACTTTTTTCATTGCATTTTCATTCCCAAGCCTCAGATGTCGAAAATACGGCCACTCATATTAATCAGTATGATCAGAATATTCCCGCCTTCCTTTTAATGGAAAACAGTTTCTTTAACGTGATCCCTGGTAAAAGACGAGATGCAGCTCTCCCCTTGTCCCGCTTTGGGCGGGATAAGGGGAGTCCCTTTAGGGGAGGGGATTATTTAACAATTCTTTTTAAAATATCCTTTGATCTTTTCTAAAACTCCATTGCTCGCTTCAAATAATTCTTCGTTATATTTCTGTTGGAAAACGGGTTGTGATTTTTCATGGCGGTTGATTTTTAGTAATAAACAAAATAAAGCTGAAAAAATAACTGGAAAAATGTATCCCCTCCCCTAAAGGGACTCCCCGCCTCCCCAAGCTGGCCCGTCGCTAAAAATGTCTACCAGGCATTTTTTTTACGCTCCGGCCCCTACCGTCGGACAAGGGGAGAGCGATGACGTTCTTTTAAATAAAACCCGGTAAACGATGAGAATGAATCACGAAATGCATTATATTAAAAAAACTTTACCGGACAGTACTGAATTTCAAATTCCAAATGTAAAACAAAACCCTGTTTATAGCGATCTGATCGATGGAATCAACTTGGAATTTGGATATTGGAATTTGGAAATTAGCGCCTTGGGTTGGAATTTTTTTTACATATTTTAAATACAACCAGCGATATAACCTGATTTAAAATCAGTTATCGTCAAGGACATTTCCATTCCCGGTAATTGCCATAAGATTTACGGGGTCACCTTTGTAATAAATATTGCCCTGACCTGATAGTATGCCGAATAATGTATCGGCTACCATAACCTGACAACTTCCAAGACCGGACAGGTCAATTACGCAGTTACCCAGATTAATCCCATAACATTTGATATTCCCGTATCCTGACAAATCAATATTCAAGGTTTCTTGTGCGGGCAAGGTGACGGTTATATCCCCAATCCCAACCAAACGAACCCTGTCAAGATCGCGGGTCATCTGAACTTCCACAATGATCGAATCGGTGGCAGGATCCAGGGATATTTTTTCCATGAATCCCCATGCAAAATTATGATCATCTTCCTGCGCCAATATCAGGTCTAAAATATTCTGCTGGGCCCGTACAAATACCTTCTGGACAGGGCCATGAGTAATCCTGGTCTCTCCCACCCCGATATGATCCACAGATTCAATCGAGTCAAGGAAAAACTCTTTGGAAACGATCGGGCCTTCCCCCTTCACTACCCTGCTGCCATCATCGATATCAAGATTACAGCCCTCGAGAATAAGGAAGGAAAACAGAACAACTGATATTATGCCAAAATCGGATTTTTGTTTCATCAATTTCAAATTACATCTGATATAATAACATCTTCATAATTAACAAAGTTGGAACAGGAACCGAATAAAATCTGCAATAATGTCAACGGATGCCTTAATGCTAAATTATTTAATCTTTGATAAAAGAAATTATGATGAGGAGGCATAATCTATGGACAAGCTGCGATACGCTGTTTCCAGGCGTTAAGAATTCGAAAAATTCCCACTTAAAACCTATTATATTTACCGCCGCCTTGCGATTTTTGGGTAGTTTTTTAATCGATATCTGCTTATGGGAGAGAAAAAAGGCAAAAAACCGTTTCGGCTGATCCCCTTTCAGGACGAATATTTCAGGAAATATGAAAAGATCCCTACCGTGATCTTTGATACAGCCAAGGATGCCTCAAAAGCCATTGCCAGGGAAATTGCCGATTTTATTTGGTCAAAAAACGGGAAATGCGTGCTTGGCCTGCCTACAGGATCAACACCAATTTTTGTTTACGAAGAGTTGATCAGGTTACATAAAAGCGAAGGATTGAGCTTTCAAAAAGTCCATACCTTCAACCTGGATGAGTATTATCCCATAAAGCACGATACACTGCAAAGCTATGTCAGGTACATGAATGAGAACTTTTTCGATCATATCAATATTCCGAAGGATCAAATCAACATTCCTGATGGTAGCCTCCCGATTGAGAAGGTTCCCGCTTTCTGCGAACAATATGAACAAAAGATCCAAAAGCTGGGGGACATCGACATACAAATGCTCGGCATCGGAAGAACGGGACATATCGGCTTTAACGAGCCAGGTTCTTCGTTTGATTCCAGGACCCGGCTGATCACCCTTGACTGGATAACCCGTATGGATGCGGCCAGCGACTTTTTTGGGGAGGAATATGTTCCAAGGAGAGCCATCACTATGGGTATCGGCACGATATTCAGTTCCCGAAGGATCTTTCTGCTCGCCTGGGGGGAAGGGAAATCCGGTATCGTAAAAAATGCCGTCGAAGACCCGGTCAACGAACATGTCCCGGCGAGTTTCCTCCAAAAACATCCCAATACCATTTTCGTCCTTGATGAAGCCTCTGCCTCGGGATTGATCAGAAGAAAGACTCCCTGGTTAATCGGACATTGCAAATGGGAAGATCGGATGATACGGAAAGGAGTAGTCTGGCTTTGCCAGAAAGTAAACAAACCTATCCTTAAGTTAACCGACAGGGATTATAACGACAACGGTATGAGCGACCTGATCGCCAAGAACGGCCCTTCCTCGAAGATCAATATCAAAGTTTTTAATGAACTGCAGCGGACGATTACCGGTTGGCCCGGAGGAAAGCCAAATGCTGACGATTCAAACCGTCCGGAAAGAGCCAGGCCCTTCCCTAAAAGAGTGATCATCTTCAGCCCACACCCCGATGATGATGTAATATCGATGGGCGGTACATTTATAAGATTATTCGAACAGGGTCATGATGTGCACGTAGCATACCAGACTTCGGGGAATATAGCTGTTTTTGATGAAGACGTGATCCGGTTTACCGATTTTGTCATAGAATATCTCGAGGCATTCGGCAAGAAAAATGAAGCATTCATTGAACAATACCGGAGGATTCAGGCCTTCCTGAAATCGAAACAACCCGGACAGGTAGATTCCCCCGAAGTTAAGGAGATCAAAGGATTGATCAGGAAAACGGAAGCCAGGGCCGGTTGCCGGTTTGTCGGGATCCCCGATAAAAACATACATTACCTGAACCTCCCGTTTTATGAAACAGGGACAGTTAAGAAAAATCCTATCGGTAAAGCGGATATCGAAATAACAAAAAGTCTAATCACGGAAATCAGGCCTCACCAGATTTATGCGGCCGGCGATCTTTCTGACCCGCATGGTACGCACAGGGTCTGTCTTGAAGCAGTAATAAAAGCAGTGAAAAGCCTGAAATCTGAAAAATGGATGCAGGATTGCTGGTTGTGGCTATACCGTGGTGCATGGCAGGAGTGGGAAATCGAAAACGTTGAAATGGCAGTCCCGTTAAGCCCCGATGAATTAACAAAAAAAACACGGGCGATTTTCAAACATCAATCCCAGAAAGACAGCGCTCTTTTCCCCGGAACCGACGAAAGGGAATTCTGGGAAAGGGCACAGGACCGGAACAGGGCAACCGCACATTTATATAACAAACTCGGCATGGCCGAATATGAGGCAATGGAAGCTTTTGTACGATATCAATTTTAATTATGGAAATCGACAAGGAAATCATTTCATATTATAATACGGGTATTGAAACTGACAGGCTTGAAACGGACGTATTTCAGCTTGAGAAGGAACGTACTCAGGAGATCATAACCCGTTATCTGGATGAAACCCCAAAAGTCATCCTTGATGTAGGCGGCGGCGCCGGTCATTATTCCTTCTGGCTGACCCGGCTCGGTCATCAGGTTCATTTACTTGACCCGGTTTCCGTGAATATTGAAACCGCTAAAAGCCGTGCAGCCAAATCAAATATCCTGCTGAATTCGATCCAGGTAGGAGAAGCCCGCCAGTTACCTTGGCCTGATGACCATTTCGATATGGTTTTATTCATGGGCCCACTCTATCATCTTACGAAAAAAGAAGACAGGATCGACGCCCTGAAGGAAAGTTACCGTGTATTGAAGAAAAACGGAACCATTTTTGCTGCAGGTATTTCACGATATGCTTCCCTGTTCGACGGCTTTTTCAGAAACCTGGTTAAGGACCCTGATTTCTTCCAGATCGTTGAACAGGATATTACCACAGGTCAGCACAGAAATTTTACGCAGAAACTTGCATACTTCACAACCGCCTATTTCCATCGTCCCGATGAACTGGTATCAGAATTGACGGAGGCAAAACTCACTTGTGAAAATATCCTGGCTGTGGAAGGCTTCGGCTGGCTTATCCCCGATTTCATTAAAAAGTGGGCTGAAAAGGATTACCGGCCCCTCCTTCTTGAAATGATCCGTCGTGTGGAGGATAATAAAGACCTGCTTGGATTAAGCGCTCATTTTCTGGCCATTGGCAGGAAATAAAGATTTCCGGGTTTTTTATATCTTGAAAAAAATATTGTTTATTCATCAATTAAACAACCGACTTTTTTAAATCAGGAAAAAATATGAAAGGAAAATCAATTGTAATGCTCGGTGGCGGGTTTATCGGGGATTTCTATATAAAAACCCTGCATCAACACCGCCGTACCGACCGGGTTCATTCAATTTATTCGAGGAATCCTGAAACGGCAAAAAAGATTGCTGCCAGGTATGGATTGTCCAAATGGACCGATAATATGAAAGAGGCTATCAATGACCCGGCAATCGATACTGTAGTGGTTGGACTACCTAATTACCAGCATCTTGAAGCTGTGAAACTTGCGGCAGAAGCGGGGAAGGCTATCCTTGTTACCAAACCTCTGGGCCGAAATGCGGAGGAGGCCAGGAAGATGCTGGAATTGGTTGAAAAACATAAAGTATTCCACGGTTACCTCGAAGACCTCGTATACACGCCAAAAACCCTAAAAGCCAGGGAATCAGTCGAGAATGGGGCTTTGGGGGAAATTCTGTGGTGCAGGTCACGCGAGACGCATCCCGGACCGCACAGCGATTGGTTCTGGAATCCAAAGCTGTCGGGAGGCGGCGCGATCATTGATCTCGGATGTCATTGTATTGAGATAGGCAGGAATTTTGTCGGCAAGGATAATAAGCCAATGGAAGTTGTATGCTGGGCCGATACGCAGGTAAAACCAATTGAGGCCGAAGACCATGCCATCGCCCTGATCCGCTATGCATCAGGAGCCATTGGGCAATTCGAGGTTAGCTGGGCGTTCAGAGGAGGCATGGACTTGAGAGATGAAGTGATGGGCGTTGAAGGCACAATCTTCCTGAATCATTTTCTTCGCACAGGCTTCGAGATGTTCACATCGGTAGGTGAGGGAAAATATGTTGCCGAAAAAGCGGAAACTGCCACAGGCTGGCTTTTCCCCGTCGGAGACGAGGTGAATGCTCTCGGATATGATTTCATGTTCACCGATATGTTCGATTCCATGGACAAAGGATCGAAACCCTGGGAAGATTTTTACGACGGATATGTGGTCAATTCCATCATTGATGCCTGCTATAAATCAGCCAAAACAAAAAAATGGGAACCGGTGATGCTCGATATCTGGCGGGGCGGAAGCGAAACAAAGTCGACCCGGCAACTGATCGATTATGATAACAGTTTTTACCTTATCAAGGAAGAGAAAATGCCCGATGGGGCCGTAAAGCTGATCCTGAAAGACAAGAAGTCTGGTCAGATTATTCAGAAGATCAGGTAAATACCGGGTTCATTCCATTACGCTCCGTATGGGGCATTAGGATGGCGGCGCAGATGTTTCCTGATTCTTTTTCTCCTTGAAAATGAAAATGAACATGACCAGCACAATGGCTGCAATGC
>DATDPY010000136.1:0-7191 GCA_035292565.1 Cyclobacteriaceae bacterium
AAGGCAATTTGCCCTGGCGTATGAACTCATCCGGTATGATTCCTGAGCATCCAGGATGGTTACCCTGTTTCCCTCGGCATACCCTTTCAAAAAAAATGTAAGGCCTGGTTCTTTCTTATATCCTTTCGACAGGGCAGCCCTGGTTTCTTGTACAAGGCTTTTGCGCCCGGTAAGGATTTCAATACAAGGTATAACATATTCATAAAAACAGGTCAGTACCGAAGCCGGGTTCCCAGGAAGCCCAAAGACCGGGCGATGATCATCGCGGGTTCCGTAAAACAACGGCTTGCCGGGCTTCTGTTTTACCTTATGAAATATTTTTTTTATCCCGCATTGCTCGGCTGCCTGCAATACAAAATCATAATCTCCTGCGCTCACCCCACCGGTGAGCAGAACAAGGTCGGAATTGAGGATTGCATTTCCCAGAATGTTTCCCAATTCGCCCGGCTTGTCAACGGCATGTCTGATAGTTAAGTCCGGAATATAAAGCTGATCGAGCAGGGCTTTTATCGTAAAGGAATTGGACTCATAAACCTGGCCGGGCTTGAGTGGTCTGCCCGGGGGCTGCAATTCATTCCCGGTAACAATGAGGCTTACTTTCGGCATGGGAATAATCGTTACCTCGCCAATGCCTGCACCGGCAAGGAATCCGATAACAGCTGGAGTCAGTAAAGTACCCCGGCCTGCAGCCAGCGATCCTGCTTTTATTTCTGAGCCGGGGGATCGTACATTTTTTCCCCGGACAAGGTTTTTGTCCTGTATATATAATGTGTCATCCTTTACCTCCGCATGCTCCCGGATCACCACGGTATCGGCACCGTCGGGAACCGGGGCCCCCGTGAATATCTTCATAGCTTTGCCGGATTGAAGGCTGACCGGTGATGATTCCCCTGCAGGGATCTCGCCAACGATCTTCAATTGTCCCTGCTTTTCCCAGGATGAAAATGCAATCGCATACCCGTCCATGGCGGACTGATGGAATGCCGGAATGTCAGATCCCGCGTATACATCCTCCGCGAGCACGGCAGCGAGAGCCTGCCTGAGGGATGTTTTCACAGGGGTTAATTGATGCGAATTTTTCCTGACCAGGTCCCGGGCTTCGTCAACCGATATCATCACTGCAGTTGGTTTGATCAGCCGCCAATGGTAATCATGCTCCGGTTCCGGATGCTGGCAGCTTCCAGTTTTTCGAAATGGCTGTCGAATTGGCCGCCCAGTGCTTCGGCTTTATTCCCGACCGACCTATGGATCATCGGTTCGATATCTTCTCCGTTCCGCAGTGCGGTCAGCAGGTCTGTCTCTTCTTTTGAGAACAGGCAATTTTTCATTTTCCCGTCGGCCGTAAGCCGCATCCTGTTGCAGGTGCTGCAGAACGGGGCGCTCATGGTGCTGATCACTGCGAAGGTGCCGGAATGACCAGGTATCATATATTTTTTTGCCGTATCATTCCCCTCGTCCTTCAGCCTGATATAGGAGTATTCCGTGTCGATCAAGCGCAGCATCTCCTGCCAGGTAAAAACTTTATCAGACGACCAGCGGTTACCGGTGAAGGGCATGAACTCGATGAAGCGGACATGGACGGGGGTTTGTTTTGTCCATTCGATAAATTTCAATACCTCGTCGTCGTTGATCCCCCGCATGACCACCATATTCACCTTCACATGCAAACTTTGCTCAAGCAGTTTCTGAATGTTTCCAAATACAAGGTCAAACTGGTCGCGGCGGGTTATGGCCCTGAACCTCTCCCTGTCGAGTGTATCGAGACTTATGTTAATGGATCTTACCCCGGTCTCCCGGAATAAATCGATAAATTCATGGACCCGCGAGCCGTTCGTGGTCATGGTCAGCTTCACAGGAAGCTTCGACAGGGAACGGATGATTTCTCCCGCATCCTTTCTCACCAGGGGTTCACCGCCGGTAAGCCTGATCTTATTCACCCCGAGTTTCACGAATATCCCTGCAATGGCAGATATCTCGCCGGCCTGCATCAGCTTCGATGGCGGGGTGAAATCGTAATCCTCTTCAGGCATACAGTAAAAGCACCGCATGTTGCAGTTATCCGTGAGGGATATCCTCAGGTAATTGTGTGCCCGGTTAAAGGAATCTTTGATCATCGATTTGACTGCTGTTGCTGATATACACTGTAAAAAAATACAGGTTTTTGGAGTAATACAAAATTTAAGTTGATTAATTATAGTGGTTAATGCGTGAATCGAGGAGTATCCGATGCTGGATGTTGGAACCAAACACACCGCAGCACATCACACACTCCCCAGTTCCATCTGCAGGTTTCTCCGGTATCCTGATTTGGCTGCGGAAAACGACTACTCCCCATCGGCCCATGCGGCAAGCCGGAAAAATTCAAGGCAAATGCCGGTAAGGCGCTTAGGAGGTAGTGAAAAATCATAATAAAATAGCCGTGTCCTTCGTGCCATCTGTGGCCCGGATAACATTCCCTGTCGTTCCGCCATAGCTAATGAATAGATAAATTAAACGGAATTCTTTAAATTGGAAAATCTTGCGGACCTTGTTTCCGGGACAAAGTACCATTCATCGGGTCGTCCGGGTATTAAATTGTTATGCCATGTCAGATCTTAGACTCTTGAATTAAAATATACCTCTTTCAATCCATGATCGCGCATTACATCAAGCTGGCCGGAAATCTAATGATCAGGAATAAGTTTTTTGCCATCATTAATGTTTTCGGACTCGTCTGCGGAATGCTGTCTGCGCTGGCAATCGCAAAATATATCGGATACTTATATTTTATCGACAGTTTTCACACGAACAAAAACAACATTTTCATCATTTCACAACAGGAAACAGCCGGGGGCATAGAGCAGGAAATAAGGAATATCACATATTGGGGAGTCGGGGATCTGCTATACGAATACCCCGAAATTGATAAAATTACCAGGTACAGCTACCATGTTGAATCCCTGGTAATGGCTGACGGAGAAAATAACCGTAAAGTATCCTTTATCGAAAATAAAATATTTGCCGCCGATTCAAATTTCCTAAGGATGTTTTCATTCCCCCTGATCTATGGAAACGCGGAAACTGCCCTGGCCCGCGACAATTCCATTGTCCTTACAAAGTCTCTTTCGACCAAATATTTTGAAGATGCCGATCCCGTCGGAAAGTCACTGACAATCAGGGTTCCCTGGGGAGAAGAACGCACTTATACCGTGACGGGAGTTGCAGCAGACCTTCCCCGGAATTCGAGATTCAACTTCGGCCTTTTGATATCACAAAACCAATTCAATACCGATGGATATTGGTTTGTTCCCGAATTCTCTACCTTCCTGACGTTGAGGGAGAATACCAATACCTCAGCTTTGGCGGCCTTATTGACCAAACATGTAAACGAACAGGAGCCATTGAAGTCGGAAGATAAAAAAATCACCCTTTCGATCGATGGGTTGACGAAGGTCCGGCTGAGCAACCAGGAATTTTTGCTCGCGTCGGTCGGAATTTTTATCATCATTCTTTCCTGGGCGAATTATATCAACCAGGTCATCGCACAATCCTACAGGAGAGTTAAGGAGTTCGGAATTCTGAGGACCATGGGCTCTACCCGGGGTAATTTAGTCGCCCAGTTTATCGTTGAATCCGGCCTTATCTGTATGGCGTCATTTCTTTTTACCGTTATGATTTATTTCGGTATCGAACCGGTATTGAAATCCCTGGCAGGCGGCCATCTACTGCCGCTGTCCGAGGATCCATCTATGATCAATTTCTTTTTTCCGGCAACTTTCATCATGGGTTTACTCATTGCCGCGTCGATTCAATCTTCAGTTGTATTCTCTCAAAAATTCACGACGGTGCTGCGGAACCGGTATACCGGTAATATCGGAACCATCGGGCTGAGAAAATCTCTTGTGGTGATGCAATTTTCAATTTCGACCGTAATGATGATCGGTGCCTATGTGATCATGAATCAATTGGAATACATGACCCTAAAAGACAAGGGCTTGAATATGGAGGATATCCTCGTTATTCGGGCGCCGTTGGAAAATGATGCCTGGGAGGTAAAAAGAAGCCGGCAGGAACTCTTTAAGGTAAAATGTGTGGAATTGCCCTTTGTCTCCGGAATATCATCTTCAACGATCGTTCCGGGCGAGGAATACAGGCACGAAAGCTTCTTGAGTTTACAAGGACAGAATGAGAAAGCTCTGGTTTATCTCACGGGTGTGGACGATCATTTTCTGGACCTGTATGATGTTAAATACATTGCCGGTCATAATTTTATTCCCGAAGCCAGGTGGAAAAACAGGAATAGCATTATTCTGAATGAATCTGCTGCAAGGGCCTTGGGGATTGTTGATCCTGCAGGATCGGCCCATATCAAAATTACGGACCATGAATCAAACAAGGTCTATGATCTGATTGGAATCGTAAAAGATTTTCACCAGACTTCGTTGAAATACGAAATCAAACCCATGGCATTTCAGTTTGAATTAACCAGGGGTCATTTTTCCCTGAAACTCAATCGCACCGGATTCGGTGATGATCATATTGCGGATCGGATCGCGGCCCTGACCCACATCTGGAAACAGATATATCAGGATGCTGTATTCGACTATTATTATCTGGATGAAAGGTTCCGGGCACAGGACAGCAATGACCATTTTTTCGGTACGTTGTTTGAGTTCTTCACCACGCTTTCCATCATCATTTCCTGCCTGGGTCTTTTCGGATTGTCACTGATCGTTTCCATGAAACGCCGCATGGAAATCGGGATAAGAAAAGTCTTTGGGGCGACATCCTTCGACATCTTATCGGTATTTCTGAAAGGCTATCTCGGCACGCTGTGTATATCGGTGCTTATCGGCACGCCTCCGGCCATTTTTCTGATGAATGTGTGGCTGAGAAATTATTCATATCGGATCGAGATCGGACTATCGATGGTCAGTCTGGCAATTTTCAGCCTGGCTTTAATATTTTTGTTCACGATATCCTTTCATACCATTAAGTCATCCCTAACCAATCCCGTCACAATCTTAAGAGATTGATTTACCTGAATTAACGATTTTGCTCCTTTTTATTCATCCTCGCCAAATAATTTTCAGTCCTTGCGTCCCGGATCACCCCGCCCCAGTTCATCCCGAAACCGAAATCGTATTTATTCCCCTCCGAATCCGCATAGCATTCCATGTCGTGCGGCACGTCTTCAAATTGCGCTTCCACCGTCTCCATGTTTGCCGGCATCTGCAATGGGAGCAGGCCCGACGGTTCCGCAGCGCCTGAAATGATATCGAAGATAGCCTGGTCCTGTACGCCAAAATGCACAAGGATCGCATTGGCGCTTTTCTCAAATTCCGAGCATATCGCCGGATTCGACAGATTCAGAACCACGATCACCGGTTTGCCCCTCATCCTTGCGTACGTTTCCAGGACCATTAGCATATCGGTGCGGTTAGCCGTCTTTACTTTTTTGCCATGATAAGACCGGTTGGTGAATTCCTCCAGGGGATCCCCGCCGGCTATGCTCGGATCGCGGGCATCGTGTGCCGTGTAATCGTTGTACTGGAGGCTTATCGGGATATAACCCGTCTCCCCTTTTTTCACAAGCCCGCCATCATATCCGTTCCCTGATTCCGGGCTGGTCATGAATACAATGGCAAAATCGGCCTGGGCCGGATTATCCGTCAGGTTATAATATTTTTTTACGATTTCAATATTCACCGGGTATTCATTTTTCTCGGGGATGGGCATTCCCATGAAATTCCTCCCGGCCGGTGTGAATCTTTTCGGGATGTACACCGTTTTACTTTTTTCCATGGGAAGCGCCCGGCCTTTATTTTTAAGCACGACGATTGATTTCAACTGGGCCCGGTATCCGGCCTCCATGAATTCAGGCTTTCCTACAATAGAGGCGGATGCTTCCGGGTCGAGGTAAGGATTTTCAAAAAGCCCTGTCCTGAAAATATTTTTTAATAATCGCACCGCAGATTGTTCGAACCGCCTGCGCATAAAGTTTTCTCCATGTTCCTTTACCCCCAGCTGATAGGCTTCGATAATCGGGCCGGCTTCGTTATTCCCGCCGAATTGGTCCACTCCTGCCATTAAGATCTTATAATGCCGCTCGGCAACGCTCAGACCTTCAACTCCCCAGGGTTTCCCGCTGATAAACTGGTCCAGGGCTGTTTCATCTCCCGTAACCAGCCAGTCGGTGCATACCACGCCATCATAGGAATATTTCCCCCTGAGCAAGTCATTGATCATATAGGCATTATAGCTGTTGCCGACATTTTCGCGATTTTTGGAATCCTGGTTGAATGATATCGTGTAATAGGGCATTACTGCGGAAGCCATGCCGGTTTTCCCTTCAAGCTTGAAAGCCCCATCAATGAAAGGAGTAAAATGAAGCTCAAAACCGTTGCCAGGATAAACGGCATATTTGCCAAATCCGAAATGGGCGTCTCTTCCCCCCTCGCCCGATCCGCCGCCCGGCCAGTGTTTTACCATAGCATTCACGCTTTCGTATCCCCAGCCGCCGGAAATTTCCTTTTCTCCGGCAGATTCCTGGAACCCGTCGATATATGCGCGTGCCATATCCGTTGACAACTTCGGGTCTTCTCCGAATGTGCCGCTGACCCTGTTCCAGCGCGGGTCGGTTGCCAGGTCTGTCTGCGGCGACAGGGCCGTGGTAATGCCGAGGGCCCTGTATTCCATGGATGCAATTTTTCCGAATTCTTTTACAACTTCCGGATCGAAGGTGGCTGCCAGGCCAAGCGACCCCGGCCACATGGATATGCTTCCTCCCGCGCCGGCATTAAATTCCGCATTTGCCCTGGTGCCGTGCCGCGGATCAGAACTGTTATTTGCAGGTATGCCGAATCCCAGGCCTTCAGCCAATGCCTGTACTTTGTTATTCCATTTCGCGGCGATTTCCGGGCTTTGTACCGAGGTGATCAGGACATGCCTCAAATTGTCGGTGGTCAGGAATTCAATCTGCTGATCGGTTAGATCGGAAGGTTCGGCCCCGCTTTCTTCCAATGATTTGCCATGATAAGTTCCCGCGAAGAATCCGCGGCCTCCGGATGGAATCGCCTGGTGACGGCTGTAAAGCATCAGGCCCGCTATCTGTTCAACGGTAAGTTTCGATGCAAGATCCTTCGCCCGCGTATCTGCCGGAAACCTCCAGTCTTCATATTTATCAAGCTCCCCGTTCTTATTCAGGTCCTT
>DATDPY010000137.1:0-2551 GCA_035292565.1 Cyclobacteriaceae bacterium
CTTCCAATCCTCATCCGAATAGGAATAAAAAACTGGAAGATCGTCCTGTCCGGTTTCATCGAATGGCGCCTGATCATCCGGGCCCGCCTTCCGTAAAAAAGACGGCTGCCCCTTGATCCCGAATTCAATATCGATCAGTTCAATTTCATCGGTATCATCTTCCAGGATGTGACGCGTAAGACTGAAATCCTTGTGGGCTTTATAGCCATGGTCGGCGGCAAATTCCACCGCACCGTAAATAATGTTATGCGCAAGGGCATACGATGTTTTTTCCAGGTAACCCTCCGGAAAGGTTCCCTTGACATTTTCATTAAATACCGGCTCAGGTTCGTTAAAGACAAAATGGGTGTCCTTGACCCCATGGGCCAGAAGGTCGACAAGGTAGAAGCCGGCCGTGACATTCGCGTTTTTGTGTTTCCGGACTATGATCATCTCAGCCATATGCGAATCCTTCCAGTTACGGTTGATATAACAGGCTGAAATGGGCAGGCTCCGGGCCCGGGTAAGAATATATTTTTTCGGACTTACCGGTCCGGATGACTGTTGAGCCGATCTTTTTCCCCCTTCGCTCATAAGTAATACATGATTAATGCAGCAAATTAATGAATTTTTCTGCCGAGGATTTGCCTACACCTGGTATTTCCGAAAGTTCCCGTGAAGAAGCGTTGAAAACAGCCTGCAAAGCCCCAAATTTCTCCAGCAATAGTTTGGAGCGGACAAGGCCTATTCCGGGGAATCCCTGCAGAACATGAATTTGCATTTTCTGCTTCCGTTGAAGATTAATACGGCCATGCCTGGGTCGGGGATAGCCATAACGGGGACCTACTTTGTTCGACATTTGTTTGGCTGCATATAAAATAAGCTTTGCCGTCTCTACCGGCGATCGTGATCTTAAAAGCGGGATCTTGTATATGAGCGTGAGGGTTATTAAAGCACCCTGAATGGCTTCCCGGCTCATGCCCGTTGCATTAAGATCGGCCGAAGTCCCCCTCCAGGATGATCAGTGGCTGAACATAAGACGATGCCAGTAATTTTGCCTGCCGGAACAAACGTCCGTCCCTGACCGATGCGCAAAAATCGCGGATGGTTTTTCTTTCAACCAGAAGATGGTCGAGTTTAAAATCCCCGACCGCGAGCCGCCCCCTGCGAACTTCGGTATTCGGCGCCTCAATCAGTGTTGAAAGCAATTGATCGTTTTTTTCACGGTCATCGGCCAGGATTTTGATGAGAGTAGGATTGTCCGTAATCATAGCTGATGTTTTCAAAGCGTTGAAATCAAATATTTATTTAAAGTTGCTGATTATTCGCACCCTGTTTTCATTCTCTTGGTCATTCTTATGGTATAATTCAATAAAGATTATTTTCTGATCTTCTTTAAAATATGCATATATTAATCTTAAGCCCGAATTCACCCCCTTGCCCTTTAATGCCCTGCAAGCTATTTTCTTTACCTTAATTATACAGGTTTCAATTCCCAGATTGTCTATACGGAAGCTGAAAGGAGGCCGTTCATCCGGATTTACTTCCAGTACTTTTTTAACTACATCCAGATCATCGTTTAATGTTCTGTATTTTTTAAGGAGATGCTTTAAATCCCTTTCAAATCCGGATAGCTGGTCAAATTTCATTGTTCTTCTATTTCATCGCTATAATTTCTTACTGTATATGGCGCTTCCCGGTAAAAAGCCAATTCATAATTAATATCTTCTCCTTCTTTTGAAGCCAGCCATGGCATATCCTTATGGGAATAGTCACTGATGGCTGATCCCGACCAATCGCTAAGCTGGTCTATTACCTTATCAATGACTTCTTTCTCGCTTGCTTTCAGTTGGGTTAAATCGGATTTTACCAGGGGCAAATAACGGCTTTGAGTGTAGCCATGATATTCTGTTTTTACCCGTTTCAATTTCCCGTTATCGATCATCTGCCTTATTATGGCATCAAATTTCTGGGGAACAGGGCCGAACTGTAACTTGCGGTATTTAGCACCTGTGAGGTGTTCTTCATATAACTCATAGTAGTTGAAATCCGAAAAGTAAAGCAGTTTATAAAGGACGGTCTCGCCCACATTGGGTTTGCCGGCGCATTTTTCGAGGATGTACAGTAGAACATTTTTGAACTTGTCGACCTTCAAGGCCGGAACTGATATTCGTTCCGCGGTTTTTTGAGGATTCTCAACTGATTTGGTTATTCTTTCCCGGACACCAAATTCATCAGAAACAAAATCATCCAGGGAGAACCCCAGAACTGAAGACAGCATTTGCAGTTCCATGACATTTACACTTCGATTTCCCAGTTCAATCTGGGCGAGTGACGGCCTGGAGATTTTAATACTTTTAGCCAGCTCTTCCTGTGAAAACCCTTTCAATTTCCGGAGCTCGGCAATACGCCGGCCTATTTGTTTTTGGGTAAGTTTAATGCTCATAAAAATTGATGATTTCCATAGGCTTTATGCAAATGTAGGCATTTGTTTTAATATAAAACAATGTTTTGTTCATTATTAGAACAAATATTATGGTTAAATCCTTTTGATTCTAATATTTTATAATAT
>DATDPY010000138.1:0-11674 GCA_035292565.1 Cyclobacteriaceae bacterium
GTGCGCCCCAAGGGGCGGGGAAGTAACCCCTAAGAGATTAGAAGGATTATGAGTTACAAGAATTAAATGTAATTGCATATACACAAACGATAGCGGTCATTTGAAGTACCATAGAAACCAATACTACTAATAGTAACAAAACGAATATATAATCCGTCTTATAGAAAATTATGGAAACATGGATTCAAAAATGAAATTGGCAAGGGTTGCAGGGTTTCTTTATTTACTTATAATAGGTTTCGGTTTGATTGCTCAAATTTTTGTTCGTGATGCACTTGTTGATTACGATAATGCCACAAAAACAGCAATTAACATTCTTACTTCTGAGTTTTGGTTTAGATTCGGTTTTGTAAGTGAATTAATGATGCTTATAAGCGATATTGGAGTAGCAACAATACTTTATATATTACTCAAGGATTTTAATAAAAATTTGTCATTATTTTCGACATTTTTCAGACTGGCCAGTATAATAATTTTAAGTGTTATTTCTCTTAGCCACTATTCAGTATTATTCTTATTAAAGTATGAGGACTATCTAAAAGTTTTTGATTCGAAACAACTAAATGCCTTAGCTTTATTGTCTATAAAATTGCACGGTGCAGGTTATAATATTTCTCTCTTGTTCTTTGGTGTTCACCTGATTTTTCTTGGGTATTTGATTTACAAATCGGGACTCTTTCCAAGAGTTTTAGGGTTTCTACTTCTAATCGGAGGTATTTGTTATAATGTCAACAGCTTTACTTGGTTTCTGTTTCCAACTTTTGTGAAACTGATTTATCCAGTTATCCTAATTCCCTGTTCCATTGGGGAATTTTTATTTAGTTTATGGTTATTAATTAAAGGCGTCAAGGTTTTCAAATAGAGACTTTGACTCTTGTTTAGTACAAAAAGTTTCACTAAACAGTATGAAAAATATAACCCCCCTAATCATCCTTCTTGCACTTGGAATGATTGCAAGTTGTAATCGGGAACACAAAAATGACGACCCCGAAGTCCTAAAGAAAATTCTATCAGACTACTTTGATGGAATAAAAAACAAGGACATAAACAAAATGAATGCTGTCACCACAACTGACTTCATACTATTCGAGGATGGTAAAGTATGGAATAATGACAGCTTACTGAATCTTGCGAATACATTTAATTCATTTCAAGGTACGTGGACATTTGATTTTATACGAGTAACAATTGACAAATTAAGTGGAGACATTGTATACCTCAACCATGGTGACTTTATTATTAACGACACGATTGAAATGAAATTCGATTGGGTAGAAAGTGCGACTTTTAGTAAAGTGGACGGAAGTTGGAAAATGAATTTACTCCATTCAACTGTAAAAAAGTGATGCAGCGATCAGGGCTGGTGATTTTGTATTTTCTTCCCCGTCAGCCGCTTCATTAAAGAGTCGATAAAAATTGTAGTCGATACCGAGAAAATGATCATCAATACCAGGCCGGGCTTAAGTGAAAAGATGAGTTTCTGAATGAAGCCGAATACAGGACTGGGATTCAATGTTTCCAGACTGAGTTGGCTCTGATTGCCCGTAAAAACGATCAGGCCAATGCAGAAAACGGAAATCATGGCAACCAGCAACACTTTTCGGAATGTTCTCTGCGCATTCCGGGCAACGTTAATATCCCGCATTACCTTCGCTGTAAAATCAGGGCTGGTATCCATGTAAAACTTTTTTACCAGTCCGGCCCTGATATCTTCGTTAAGATGGTTTCCTTCATCGATCATATTGCGATGCTGTTTAATTGTTTCAACAATGGGTGCAGTTTTGCATATAACTTTTTGCGGATCCTGAATAACCTGATTTTTACATTGGATTCCGATTGCCCCGTAATCCCGGCAATGTCCATGACGGAACAGTCATTATAGTACTTCAGGGAAATCAGCAACTTTTCTTCGGCCTCGAGCTGATCAACGGCCCGGCCTATGGCGAGATCCCTTTCATCCCGTTCCATTTTCCTCAACGAATCCTCCACTTCAAATTCCGGGATATTTTCATTTAAATTCCCGATATCAATCTTCCGTTCCGCTTTCATTCTTTTTTTTGAGATGGCCGCATTCAGGGCTATCCGGTAGAGCCAGCTCGCAAATTTGGAATCGCGCTTGTGTGTCTTCAGCTTTGTATAAACCCTGACAAAAACATCCTGCGTAAGCTCTTCGGCATCCTCGCGGTTACGGGTTATCTGGAATATGACAGAGAGCACCAGCCGTTTATACTTGTCAATTAGCTGTGAATAAGCATCAACATCACCTCTGATGACACGGTCAATGATCTGGTTGTCCTCCATGAACGATCAACCTCATTTTTTAATAAAGTAACTCAATATAAGCGTTATTCCCGTGAAAAGAGGGATGGTTATGAAATAAGCCGTTTCATCACTTATGTTAAATCCGGTCCCGCGGCTGAGGAAGAACCCCGCGAAAACACCAAGGGATACGCCGATAAGAAAAAGGCCCAACTTAAGGACTGACAACGCTGTGATAAAGTCCCCGAAGGTGATTTTCGGCGGGGTTCCTCCTTTTTCAATAATGGCCATTCGTTCCGTATGCCAGGATTTCATGTATTGCATGCCCACGATTATCAGCACTATCGTTGGCGCACCCATGGAGATGAGATACAGGAAGATGTTCTCGATATTGGTCCACATTTCCATATTTTACATGTTTTAGAATTAAATGATAACGAATATTTGGATAGATGACGCAGGGAAGGATTAACGGTTACAAAAATTCGGGCGGTTTTACGACCAGAGTGCGTGCTCTCTGGTCGTAGTATTCGCTACGACTTTAATAGATGTCACGAATGATTGTAACGTACCGTTACGATCAGGGAAATTCGTGTAATCCATATTAAAATTTTAAAATTACATTCGTGCATTCGTGGCTTATTAATATTCAAAATATGTGAGGCGAGATTACAAAAACAGAGAAATGTTTATTTTGCAATAATGATCAATTCGGTTTCCAGTCTTAAAAAGTTCCCGTAGGAGCCGGCGGATTTTTCAAACTGTTTTTTGATAGTTTTACCGGAAAGTTGGTGATTCCCGGAAAACAAATCCAGGGTAATGATCAGCTTCTCATTTTTAATCGCTCGCTTCCACATCCCCGCGGCTTTTCCATCGACCAGGATTACCGGCCAGAAGATCCCATTTGAAGAAATAGCCTGCCGGAATTTTTCAGTTGGGATAACCGCACTCCGGTCTTTGTAACTGATGATGAATTCATCATAACCGGGCAGCAGCAATGCAGGAAAAGATTTCTTTAAGGGTGCGGTTAATGATCCTTTAAACCAATAGGTTTCATCTCCAGATTTTTCACTATAGAGTCCGGATTTTGCCGATTCCAGACCTTGTCTTGCATCAGTCGCAGGCAGACCCGACCACCAGGTAAAATCTTTTAGCGTTGCAGGTCCATGGCTTGAAAAATACCTGCCGGCCAACTTTGCAAGGGCTTCCTCGCGTAACAAGGGTTTGGACTCCGGGACACGTTTGTCGAATAAAGCATAGGTTGCTTTTTTCCCATGGGAAGGACCACTGCAAATCAACATATCCAATTCAGCGCAGACCAAAAGATGGGCCGCCCTGTTGTCGGTATTGGGAAGGCCGGCTTTTTCAAAGCCTGCAACCAGTTCATCTCGACTTGCATATTCCCCGGAAGCCAGAATCTTTTCAATAATTCTATTGCTCTTCGTCAGCACTGCTCCGGTTATTTCAAGCTGTTTATGCCTTGATTTCATACCGGCATGAATATGCGGGGCAGTTAACCTGATCATCCACCTGGCGTCTTCCGCCGACACGATATGCCAGGTTGGCCGAAGGACATGGGTCCTTATAATATCACCGCGCCTGATGGCAATTTCTATATCCTGTTCGCCTGATCCGGGCAATCGTATGCCCAGCGCCCATTTTACCATCTCATAATCCTGGGCCTGCATGGCCCCCATCCACCTGGCAATTTCCTTAACCGTTTTGAGCCTATTCCCGAGGATATGCTGATTAATGATTCTGTATATTGAAATGTTATCCGGTTTCATATTTATAAAGCTGCAGGTCCATGTCCTGACTTCGCAATGAGCCGGTGCGGAAATCCTGAACCGGCAATTCCATAAAAATAATAAATAGGATGTTAATCTTCCGTGATCACTTCAAGTATGGAATGAATGGCAAGATCGGGAATCCTGATTTCCGCAACTCCTTCTTTAAAATCAACATCAAGCCTCCTGCCTTCCGGTTGCAAAATGATCATGGCCGGTCTTTTTTCTGTATTGATCTTTACAACCAGGTCCTTCAATGATGGAATTTCATCATACCCGGTAGCTGAAGGATTGATGTGTTCGCCGGCAACATTTAAAAGGTGAATATACATCCTGTCGTTGAGGCGGTTCACGGCAAGATGGACAAGATGTGAGCCTTCAACATTTACCATTTGTCCGGGAAACAATTCTGAAATATGACTGCTTATAAAATCGCGAAGCACGGGATTCCGGTAATCGGAATAAGAAGATCCGGCGTTGAAATATACGCCTGCAGCCTTTCCATGTCCGACCGAATTCACCGAGGAAGCGATCATGTTGCCCTTTTGCCTGAAGTCACTGCCATCATAAAAAACTTCCCGGATACCGGCTTCCGGCAATAATTCCACCGATAGCAGGGCTGACCGAATAGCGCCGATCCTGTTACTATTTGCAATGAAAGCCTTGTTTTCTGCCACGGGTTCCGATGATCTGATGCCAAGTTCCTTTTCGAATAATTTAGCGGTAGCGGATCCGATGATCAATAGATTACCGCCCCGGATGACGTATTGTTTTAATTCTTCCATGAAAGCCGATTCAAGGTAGTCGCACTCGGGAATAATGATCAGCGGGTACCGGTCCATATTGCCCGCGAGATGATGTTCCATGAGGATCTCGACCGGGTGCTGGCTGTCGAGCACCAGGTCCAGCATTCCCTGCAATTCTTGCGTGGAACCGGCAAAGGGTCTTGAAGAGGACTTCCGGTAATAATCCGTTGGATAAAGCAAAGCAATCTGTGGAACTTGCGTCGACTTGTGGCAGAAGCGCTGACGCTCACGGCAGAACCTTGCGATTTCAATCAACATCGATGAGAGCCAGGGCTTAATCGATAAATCGCGGTTCTGCTGAAAATAAAATTGAATCCCGCCCCCCATGGCCATGACCTGGGCGGCTTCCTGTTCGAGCTGGACCTGCGTTTTGATGCTCATCGGCATCTTGCCTCCATCCCATGAAAATCCCCAGGCCATTAAGTCCCATGGTTTCCCCTGGGGTGCAAGACAACGGGCTTCGAAGGCCGCGCGGTAAACTCCGTTCTGCGGTGTGACATCCCCAGACAGGTAGTCTACATCAATGTTCACTTCCTCCGGCATCATCGATGAATAAGCCCAGTTGCTTGTTACCTGGAATTGGGGATTGTATTGATGAATGGCGTCGACGTATTTTCCCAGGTGTTCCCGGAACAATGTCCTGGTATAATCAATGAATTCCGCGTAAAAGGGATCGGAAGGTTTTCTGGGAATTTCCTTTATCCCGGTTTCATTCGTAAAACGTTCTAAGGATGCCTTGCCATAATCCGGCTCCACGGCCCAGCATTCTCCGTCGATCCAGGCCCCGTCCACACCGTAATCGCTGAGTTCCTTAAGCTGGGGAATCATGTAAGTATCGCGGTAAGAGCTGAAGAAGGAGGTTTTTTGCCGGCTTTGTTCACCATTTGAATTTATGACTGCCCAGGAGGGATGTTGTTCCACCACTTTATTGTCCCAGACACCTGAGAAATGCATGAACAGGGCGACATGATTCTTTTCAGTCACCTCGCGCCAGAGCTTAAGCGGGTCCTTTTCGAATCCTTTCACCGGATATCCCACCTTAGTCGGGTAGCTCGATATTCCAGGATGACCCTTGCAATCGACCTGGATAAAATCGGGGCGAACCCTGGTAATAAAGGTATCAATCATTTCCGCGGTCAGCGTTTTTCCGGCATCCATGATGTCTTCGGAGGCATGTAAATCGAAATGAACTCCAAAAAAACAATCGCTTCTCTTTAATTTTTCGGCGGATTTTACGGGCTGGTCCGGGGCCGGTTTACATCCGAAAATGATCAGGGCAAGAATGGCAATAATAAATTTTTTCATAACGATTATTTATTTTCTAAAAAGTCTTTCATCGAAAACAAAGACTTCCTTGCTCAAAATCCCGACTTTTTTGAAGTCCGTGTGGCCGGGATTGATCAGGTAGTTGTATTCATCCTGGACGACAGCGGAGGGCACCTTCATTACGAGGAAACGGTTATTTGAAACAAATTCATTCCCCAATTTCCGGGTGGAAACCGGGTAGGGGAATGACCGCCAGTCATTGGGCAGCTTAGGCGTTTTAATTTCCAGAATGGAATGTTCCGGAATCTCGATTTTGACAAGCTGGTAATTATCTGGAATATTCCCCAGGGGAGTATGGACAGCAATCTCGGCCGTGCATAAAGCCCGTGATTCACTGGTATAAATTATGGCAATTTCTTTATCATTCCATCTGCCCCCCGCCTTCTCGGCTCCCAGGCCCGTTAAGGAATCGGCGTACCTTGATTTACACAGCCGGAAAACGATCATGCCAATACGCCATGTTCAATCCGGATCAATTCATCGTTGAGCAGGCCGATCCCGAATGTATTATCGAGAAGCTCCTTCGGCGTGATCTTCCCCAAGGCAAGGTTTTCAGATTCCAGCCAGCGGCTGAACTTATCCTTACTGCCGAAAACCCTGGCCCCTGATTTGAAGAGAAGCATGATCTGAAGAATCCTTTCGGATTGCATGGGATCAAAAGCCCGTTTCTCCTTTTTATACCGTTGAATTGTTCGCTCGGAAAGATGAAGATAAATTGACCACTCCTGCAATGAAAAAGGACTGATCTTTGCCAGATCCATGAAAATGGCATAACCGATACCCTTCCTGCTTGCATTGATCAGCGCCACGACATCCTTCTCATCCATATCGTTAACGGGAATCTTAAGGCTTTTACCGTAACCGCTTTTCTGCATATCATGTTGAATTGTTATAAGGTAAATATACGAAAATTGTCGGTGTTTTAGCGACAAATTTCAAGATCTGTATTATTATCCTTTATTCCCGAGTTTTTTGTTTTCCCGGTGCCGGCGAATATCCCGCGTGCTTTTTTTCTCAAGATTTCTCTTCAACGCTTTCGTAAGATCAACTCCGGTCTGGTTTGCAAGACAGATAACAACGAACAGGACATCCGCCAGCTCATCAGCCAGGTCCTTGCCCTTGTCATCTGCTTTGAAAGACTGTTCACCGTACCGGCGGGCCATGATCCTCGCTACCTCTCCCACTTCCTCCGTGAGCATGGCCATATTGGTCCATTCATTGAAATACCTCACACCGGTGGTCTTGATCCAGCGGTCGACGGTTGACTGGGCTTCCCTGATGGTCATATCATACTTTATTTTTTGTGTCGACTATTATGGTTACGGGGCCATCGTTAACAAGGGCAACCTGCATCATCGCCCCGAAAATCCCTGATCCCACCTTCCTGCCAAGCTCTTTTTCAAGAGTCTCGATAAATCTTTCGTATATGGGGATGGCTATTTCCGGCCTGGCAGCCTTGATGTAGGAAGGACGATTTCCCTTCTTTACGGAAGCGTGCAGGGTAAACTGGCTGACCACCAGGATTTCGCCCTTTTGCTGGAGCACGCTTTCATTCATTACTCCCTGTGCGTCGTCAAATACCCTGAGGTTAACAATCTTTTTTGTAAGCCATTCGATGTCCTCAGCATTATCCGCATCTTCGATTCCCAGCAATACCATTAATCCCTTCCCGATCTTGCTCTTCAGCATGCCGTCGATTGTTACCGATGATTCGCTTACCCGCTGGATTACCGCGATCATTTTGTTAATTCTTTGTACAAATTAAATGGGATTTCCCGAAAACAAAAACCGGCGCGCCTTGAGATAAAAAACGCACCGGTGATATCATTCTCTTTCCCGGGTACTTAGGTTCTGCCGCTTACCGGGATTTTACATCTCTTTCTGCTATACGTGTGCCAGATGGGTTTTCTCCAATAATTCACAAATTTCTGTCGTCACCGCCCTGCCCTGGTCTTTAGCATACCATAAATGAAGTTCCCTGTGAAAATCCTCCTTGGTCATATTCATATCATTTTTATAGGCATAGAAGATATTCTTTGCATGCACAGGCCTCGGTCCCCAGGTTGCCATTACATGGAGATCTTCATCAAGGCTTATGAATACCGGGATTGATCTTTTGTTTTCCGTCAGAAATTCATTCATCACTTCGGGATGTTCGTCCCTGAGAATTATCCTTAAACGGATTTTTGGATTAAGTTCTGCCATGGCATTAAAATAAGGGATGATCTGCGCCCTGTCTCCGCACCATGCTTCACCAATGACCAGCCAGGTATTGGGATGCCCGATACCCAGCAGTAATTTCTTTGCCTGTTCATCGACCCTGGCAGTTTTGGTGATCCGCTTCATTCGCAGGATGTTTAATCTTGTCAGCTCGATCATTTCCAGGGTTTGATCGGGACCTGTTGTTTTACCCTCGGCCAATAATTCTTCTATGAGCCGGATATAATCAGGATAGGTATAGCTGTTCCTGATAAGTTCAGCAGTAATTACGTTCTTCATAATAAAAGTTTAAAAAAAGTCTTATTCAATTCAGGGTTTGGGATCTTTTATTTCCACATTCCCTTTTAAAAATTCTTCGTAGTCTTTGATATCCTTATCGACATTCCCTGCCACCCACATGAGGATGGCCAGGTCATCCAGCAGGCCCATTCCGGGTATCATGTCTGGAATAATATCAAAAGGATTTATAAAATACAGCAGGCTCGCCACAATCGTCACTATGGTGCGCAAGGGTATATTCTGGTAATCGCCGCTGATATAGGACTGTATCATTTTCACGAACAGCAATACCTTTTTGGTCAGCGCCGATAATTGTTCCGAAGATTTATTGATATCCATCACTTTCTGAAAGGCATTATTGATGATGTCTTTCAGGGCATCTGCCTTACCGGCCTTTTCCTCAGCATCTTTGATATATTCTTTAAAATTTTCTTCCGGGTTGGCCATAAAGTTCTCAATAAAACTGGGTAACCTCTTTTTTTAGCTGCGACAGGGCATGGGTGACCGGGTCGGCCTGTAATCCGAGCACTTTTTCAAATATCGACCGTGTAAGATCTACGCCCCTGGCCCCGGGATCCAGACCTCCCGCCGCCTGGTTTATTGTGCTGATCGTATCTTCAATTCCCTTCTTGATTAACGCCCAGAGCTCCTCGCTGATATAGATCTGCTGTGATAAATTATGATTAAACTCTTCCCTGATCTCCCGCACAAGCAATACCTGGAATTCCTGGGCAGATAAGGATGGGTTATTGAGCCGCAGAATCAGGTTTTTAGGTGAAATCCTTTCCAGGAGCAGGGCAAGTCGTTCATAAGCCTGCAGCCTCAGCGGCACGATTGAATCCTGGAGTTTTGAACGGGCTTCCACTTTCTTTCTTTCGAGTTCCTTATCGAGCATATTCCGGAATGTAAGGAACATGGCATACATGACCAATCCTGCAGGAAGAATGATTTTTATGAAATCGACAACTATATCCATGAACTCAATGAGCTTATGCAGCTTAATCCTTTGCAATAATACGATAAATCGGGCAGATTTGAGGCAGTGATTTTAATTTTATGGAGCGGCACTGAGTGACTGGAAAATGATCATAATCCAAAGCCCGGTTAAGCTGTCACCAAAGGCGGCCGGGGAGATTAAAAAGATGCTCGATACGGGGAAAATTCCCGCTGACCATGGTCTTAGGATAGGGGCCAGGGAAATTAGCGGCGGAGTTGTTTCTCATATCCTGGGATTTGATATGAAAAATGAGGATGATAACGAATATATTTCCGATGGGATCAGGGTTTTTATTCATAAGAACCAAGTATCGCAACTGGCAGGAATGACCGTAGATTATTACGATGGCCCGGAGGCAAAGGGATTCACTTTCATGATCTAAAGTTTGAAGCTTTGCTGGTTTTGATTATCGAAATGCGATATTTTTTGATCCTCTGATCCACTGCTCTACTTCTCTACTGTTTACTGTTTACTGATTTACTGTTTACTGATTTACTGATTACCGTTTTATCCAGTCAACCAATCAACAAGTCAAGCACTCACCCTGTTTACTAATACGTCCTTGTCATATCCGAAGGCGTAACAATAATAAAATCCGCGGTATGCATGTTTTCATCGAGGAGCCTGCCGATGTTGTCCTGGCTAACTACGTTGATGGTCGCGATTTTAAGTTTGGGGCTGGTCTTTTTCAGGTACCAGTTAATCCCCTCAAAGTTATTGGAGTGATAGGAACCATTAAAGTGCAGGAAACATTGGCCGGGCCGTAAATTTTTCAGAATGAAATACGCCATGGTGGCATCCTTAACGGCCTGGGCCTGCGAAAAGAAATCGGGATTTGACGGGCCTCCCATCTGGCTGTGTCCGTTCATCATTTCCCGCATTTTACTGTATCCCGGAAGGCCGGGATCATATTCGACCGGGAGTGGCGCTATATAGGCTTTTGCCTGTGAAGAAAGACTGTCGAGCGATGCGAAACCGGAATACGACACCATACTTGCATATCGCCTGGGCACATTGGTTGCAATGAGCGGAATTTTCATTTTCCGGGCGTATTCTACCCAGGGTTTATAATCCGTATGGTAATTATCCCAGAGCTTGGTTTCTTTTTCAAAATTATTTGTCCGGATCCGGCCGGAGAGATACTCATCAATGATCATCTGATCATCGGATTCGAACATCTCCGCCCCCAGAACAAGGGACATATTTAGCGCCGAAAGCTCTTTAACCAGTACAATTTCCATCCAATGGGCGATGGGATTATCATGCTCTTCGCCAAAAAGGATGATGTCTGCATCCCCAAGCCTGCTGAGCATTTGATCGAATTTCGTTTCCCGCCCTTCTCCAGAGAAAATCACATAAGCGGGTTTTTCATCTTTTGAAGCCGTCAGGGTAAGGGATATCAGGACGATAAACAAAATACGAAAATGCCGCATGGGGTTAATCTCGTGTTTCTGTCAGCGTGACGGAAGCTCTCTGGCAAATGCCCCCAACCGGAGGATTATACTTACTGATCTTCACTTCGATAAGGTAGATGACAGGATATTCCTTGAATACTGCGTCGATGATCCGCTTGCCAATATGTTCAAGCAATTTGGTGGGTTCGGCCATTTCATGCCTGATGATCCGGTAAAGGGATTCGTAGTTGACGGTTTCCCGGAGATTATCGTGTTCGGCTGCGTCGGCAAGGTCGGCTGAAACCGTTATGTCGACCGCAAACTTATTACCGATTTTTTGTTCTTCCTTGTAAAAGCCATGGTGGGCGAAGAATTCGAGTCCTTCCAGCGATATTTTTCCTTGCATCAGGTTATTCTATTTCATCAAAAAATGATTTCTCCGGTTGACCGGTTTTCGAAACTTCAAGCACATCTTTTTTTTCGGCTTTGTTCATCTCGGACTCACCCTCCTTTTTTTCTTTTGTTTTTTCCGCCGGGAGATTAATGGCTTCTTTCGGAGTTATGTTCGAATTGAACAGGTCAAGGGCGTTTTTCAAAACCTTTGCG
>DATDPY010000139.1:0-18204 GCA_035292565.1 Cyclobacteriaceae bacterium
TTTTCGAGCCAGTTGCCGAACCTGCCGGTCCCTGTGGAACCTGGTTTCCAGCTTATAGTCTTATTCAATTCAACCAACCGGTCCTTGCAGGCCGTGGTTTTAATGAACCAGGCCGTCAGCGGGTAATATAATACAGGTTTATCGGTACGCCAGCAATGCGGGTAACTGTGAATATACTTTTCAACTCTGAAGGCTTTGTTTTCCTCCTTCAGCTTTATCGCAATTTTCACATCGACGGGCTTATAAGTGGGATCATTCTCATCCTGGTTGTCGTAGTTCTTGACATACATTCCGGCGAAATCGGTGATCTCTTTAACAAACCTTCCCTGTTTATCGACGATCGGAACCTCGTCCCCGTTCTCATCCCGGGCGTAAATACCCGGGATACCCTTTTCACGGGTCAACCGGAAGTCGTCGGCGCCGAAAGCCTGAGCCAGGTGAACAATTCCTGTTCCGTCTTCAGTGGATACAAAATCGCCGGTAACTACGGTAAATGCCGGGAACGGAGGGGTGATATAAGGCATAAGCTGTTCATATTCCATCCCTTCCAGGTCACTGCCTTTCATTTCTCCGGTGATTTCCCAGGGTATATTCCTGTCGCCCGGCCGATAGGCGGAATGATCGAGCCCGGAATCTTTATCGTTGAAAAATGACGGAACCCTGTCCCTGGCCAGGATCACATTTACAGGAAGGTAAGTATAGGGGTTGAACGTCCTGATCTTCACATAGTTTATTGACGGACCCACCGCGAGCGCTGAATTCCCGGGTAAAGTCCATGGTGTCGTTGTCCATGCAAGGAAATAATCGTTTTCGGTTCCTTTCACACGGAACTGAGCTGTAATGGAGGTGTCTTTTACATCCTTATAACAGCCCGGCTGGTTGAGTTCATGTGAACTCAGACCAGTTCCCGCCGCAGGTGAGTAAGGCTGGATCGTATACCCCCTCGTCAGAAATCCTTTGGAATGCATGCTTTTCAGCAGCCACCATACGGATTCCATATAATCGCGGTTAAAAGTTATATAGGGATTGTCGAGGTCAATCCAGTACCCCATCTTCTCCGTTAGGTCGTCCCACTGGTTCTTGTATTTCATGACTGCCTCACTGCAACGCTGGTTGAATTCAATAATTGAGATCTTTTTTCCGATGTCTTCTTTGGTGATCCCGAGCTCTTTTTCCACCTGTAGTTCCACGGGAAGGCCGTGAGTATCCCACCCTCCCTTTCTTTTTACCTGGTAGCCCGACATAGTCCTGAACCTGCAAAACAGGTCCTTCACGGTTCTTGCCATTACATGGTGAATTCCCGGGGTTCCGTTGGCAGACGGTGGGCCTTCGAAAAAAGAATACACCGGGCTTCCGTTCCTTCTTTCCACCGATTTTTCAAATACCCGGTTCGATTTCCAGAAATCAAGCACATCCCTGTTGATCCCGGGCATATCAAGATTCTTATCTTCTTTGTATTTCTTCTCCGATCCCATATGAACCATTAATGAATTCTAAGTTGTTTTCGCAGTTTCTATGTCTTTCTTATCCACTTTAATTAATTCCACGTTAATTTCCTCGTCGTCGTCCTCATGGTAAAAGTTATCATAACTTTCGATGAGAGGATGGTATCCCGGTTTGCGTTTACCACTATCGAATGCAAGCAGCAGGGAGGGGAGGAAGATCAGGTTGGTAAACATGGCGATCAGCAATGTAACGGAAGTCAGCTTGCCAAGGACAATAGTTCCTCCGAAGCCAGACCAAACGAATATTACAAATCCGGCGAACAAAACTGCGGCGGAATAAATCATGCTGGTGCCGATTTCCCTGATTGTTTTGCTTACAGCCACCGGAACAAAGAAATGATTTGCAATAAGTTCCTGCCTGTATTTGGCCAGGAAATGAATGGAATAATCCACACTTATGCCGAAAGCTACCGAGAAAACAATGGCTGTGCTGGGCTTAAACGGGATCTGTGTAAATCCCATCAACCCGGCTGTGATCAGGATCGGGACCAAATTGGAGACGAGGGATAATACGATGATCTTTTTATTGGCGAACAACGGCGCCATGATAGCCGAAATAAGAATAAACGCAATGATAAGACTTTGTTTCAGGTTTGAGATCAGGAAATTATTTCCCTTCACAAATAACAAGGTAGCACCAGTGGCGTAAGCCTTTGCAGGATTGCCGTCGAATAATCTGTTCAGTTCAGGTTTGATCTTATTATTAATGAGATCATCAAGCCGGTTTGATCCGACATCCGCCATTTTCATGGATATCCGCATTACCTGTCCGGTGGAATCCATGAAAGATCTCAGCAGGGTTGATTGTTCCTTATTGTTTGAGAAATATCTGAAGATGAAAGCCTGTTCCTGCTGACCGGGCAGGCTGTAGAAATTGGGATTATCATTATAAAAGGTCTGTCGTGCTGCCTTGATAAAACCCAGAACCGAAATGGGCCGGGAAATGGATTCATCGGATTCAAGGAAGTTCTCCAGCTCTTCGGCCTTTTTCAGGTTCTGGGGGGAGATCACGCCACGTTTCCTTCCGGTATCGATGACAATCTCCAGGGGCATGATCCCGCTGAAATTTTTTTCAAAAAAAGCGAGGTCTTCCTTTATATCACTGTTTGTCGGGATATCATCCACCATGAAGGAAACCGCCTGTATCCTGAAGATCCCAATGATGGCGATGATCATTATGACGCCGATCACTGTGAAAATGGTATATTTCTGCCGGTGGACCATAAGGTCAATGCCGTTCAGGAACCGGCCCACGATCTTAAAATCAAGATGCTTCAACTGGTCCCCTTTCGGCGCCGGGAGGTAAGACAATACAGCAGGCAGAAGCACCAGGCTGACCACAAAGGTTGCCATAACATTCAAACTTGAAACAATTCCGAACTCGCGCAGAATCACGATCTTTGTAAAAATAAGGGAACCGAATCCGATGGCCGTCGTCAGGTTGGTCAACAACATAGCTATCCCGACCCGCCTGATCATCACACTTAAAGCTCTTGCCTTGTTATTGTATTTTTCAATTTCCTGGTGGTATTTGTTCAGCAGGTAGATGCTGTTGGGTATGCCGATAACGACAATGATCGGGGGCAGTAAGCCTGTCAGTATAGTTATCTTATAACCAAATAGCGCTAGCATTCCCATTGCCCAGATCACCATGACAAAAATGATGATCATGGGAAATACGACGGCATCCCACGAACGGAATAAAGACCAGAGAATAATCCCGCTGATCAGGATCGAGATGGCCAGGAAGATCCCCATCTCCTTCTTGAGCCGCCCGGAGATTACCGAGCGCACAAAAGGAAGCCCGGCATATTTTAAGTCAATATGGGTCTTGTCGGAAAACTGATCACCGAGCTTTGTAATTTCTTCCGTGATCCTGATCCTTTTTTCCGAGTTCAGCACTGTTTTATCGATCGTTACCAGGATTAGAGTTGCACCATTCGAATCATTGTATATCTGTCCGGAGTAGAACTTAATATTTCTGATCTCCGAAAGCATGCTGTCGAGATCCTCCTGTTCCTCGGGAATGTCGGTAAATACATCCTCGAGGCGGAAACGTTTCTCTTTCTGGTCTTTTACTAGTTTTTTAATTGTTGGAAGAGACAGGACCTCGTTAACGCCCTCTACCTTGCCGATCTCATCGCTGAAGAGGGAGAGCTTGTAAAATTTATCCGGGGTATAGATCGAGCTGTCAAGAATTCCGATTGCAATGATGTTGCCGTCTTCGCCGAATTGCTGCCTGAAATTTTCATATTGAATCATGTCGGGATCATTATCAGGAACCGATCTGAAAAGTTCATAGCTCCAGCTCAGGTTGGGGATCTGGATCGCCATGAAAATGGTAATGATCCCGAGGCTGATGATCATCAACAGCCGGTTTTTAAATACGAAATGCGCGATCCCGGTCCACATCTTTTTTAAGTGCCACAAAAGTAGCGAATTTTGATTTTAATGAAGGTTGATCCCTGGATTTTATTAGGACGCGACTGGGCCTCAATAATTTGGTTTTAAAACCGAAGTAAGTTAATCGAAATAATAATTTAGTAAGGGTAATTCAATTACGTGAAAACCTGAATGGTAGTTCAGATTATGTCGAAGGTTTCAAAAGATTCTGCAGGCAATGGGAGACCCCGCCAGCCTGCCAACGCGTAGGCCTAACCAGGGCAGGCAGGGATCACCCGCCAGCCGTTCCCTGCGGTATCCAGTCCAGGGGGATACGTCTTTTTTAAAAACTTTTGTTGTAATGGGCCAGGTGTTATAGAGATTAAATTTGAGCATGCCACAGCGATCTGATAAGCCATCATCCTGATTACAATCCAAACTCTCAATACCCGAACCTCGCCAGTTTGTCCTTGCGCTTGCGCCAGTCCTTCTCCACCTTCACGCGCTGCTCGAGGTATACCTGCTTGCCGAAAAAAAGTTCCAGATCTTTCCTGGCCTGGATCCCGACGTTCTTTAAAGCCTCGCCGCCTTTCCCAATCAGAATGCCTTTCTGGCTTTCCCGTTCCACGTAGATTTCGACCCGCATCCGGATGATGTTTTCATCTTCCCTGAAGTCCGTGATAACCACTTCCGTGCTGTACGGGATCTCTTTGGCATAATTCAGGAAAATTTTTTCCCTGACAATTTCGGATGCAAAGAATCTTTCCGGCCTGTCGGTGATCTGGTCCTTAGGAAAATAGGGCGGATGCACCGGTAACAATTCCATAATCTTCTCAAAAATTTCTTCGGTCCCTTCGCCTTTTAGTGCCGATATCGAAAACATGGCGTCGAAATTCCAGGCGTTTTCCCACGACAAAAGGTCCCGCTCGATTTCCGCTTTATTCGCCTGGTCGGTTTTGTTCAGGATGAATATGATCTTGGCCGCTGTATGGCCGAAAAGGGATTTGATTTCTTGAGGATCATAGCCCTGGTTGATCTCAGCCATAAATAGAATGATATCGGAATCCTCGAGCGATGCCCTTACAAATTGCATCATGTTTTTATGTAGGACGTATTCAGGCCTGATGATTCCGGGTGTATCGGAAAACACAATCTGGAAATCTTCAAGGTTAAGGATTCCCAGGATCCGGTGACGGGTAGTCTGGGCTTTCGGTGTTATGATAGAGATTTTTTCACCGGCAAGACGATTCATAAGGGTAGATTTCCCGACATTGGGTTTCCCAATAATGCTCACGAAGCCTGCCTTATGCTGATCGCCATCCATGGAACTTTCTTATTTTAATCCGGATATTTACCGGCCAGGTCTTGTCAGCATTACTGGTTTACCCTGCTGTAATGTCTCCTGAATTTTGATTCCAGGTCGGCGGCCAGTGAATCTTCACCTCTTACTTTGAATAATCTAACCATCTCATTCATGACCACCAGGTTCTTCTGGACCTCGTTGCCGGGAGACATATTATTGTCCAGGTAATAGGTTAGAAATTCATCGGACCGGGTTGCCAGTTCTTTTCCAATGGCCATGGCCATTTCCGTTTCCCCAACCGTATACAGGAGATTTACCGTCTGGGCTGCGGTGTAATCATAAGGCACTGCTTCATCCGGGATCACCTCAAGGCTGTGGAATATTACTTTCTTTGCATCCTCGGTACGGCCTTCCTCGACCAGGGCGGCAGCCAGGGAATTAAATGACGACCGATGGTTCAAAGCAAAATTTCTGTAATCCTCCGTGTAATTGGCTTTGGGATTATCCATTTCCCTGAAGAAGAATTTATTCATCATGTGATCGTACATGGTATCGGTATTCACCAATTCTTCCCGGATATTCATGTTCTGGATTGGCAGGATCCGGTATGTGCTTCCTTCCTGTACCACATAGGGCCTGAAGTCAATTCCGGCACCCATCAGGGAAGTATTGTTAAAATAAACAGGGCGTTCCCAATTATTGTTTGCGATGACATCGAGGATCATCAGGGTATTTTTTTCAAGCCCGTTCTTTTTTAAACGAAATACCATCCTGTCGGGAATAATGACCCTTGAGGCGGTTTCGGCGCCCTGGAGCCGCACGGGTGCAGCCTGCCGAACAGAGTCTTCCCGAATCAATTTAAGGATATTCGGTGGAATCAGTTTTCTTGCTATAACGTCATCTTTGTTGACCTCCAGGTGCAGTGCGCGTGAAGGCAGTGAATTAATTGAGCCAAAAGAGGTCGGAACTTTGATCCCCTGGTGATCCTGCTGGATCAGCCCGAGAAATCCCTTGAGAGAAATTGACTGGTTTTTGAGATTGGGGTTTTCGAAAAACGGGAGGTAATCATTCGGACCACCCTGCCTGAACTGGCTTTGTGATAGTGAAAATGGGAGCGGATCGGATTTATAAGCTATCCGGGTCATCTGGTTGATATACCAGTCGGTGTTGAAATAGCTGAGCACGATGACCCTGACGTCGGTCCTGAAACCTTCCACTTCCTGAACATACCATAAAGGAAACGTATCGTTATCCCCCCCCGTAAACAGGATGGCGTTGGGTTCACAGGAAGCCAGGAAATTCTTTGCTGAATCGACGGAAAAATAACGGTTCGAGCGGTCATGATCATTCCAGTTGACGGATGCCATAATAACAGGCACCGGCATACAGACGATCAGGGCAGTCAGGGCAGCTGCCGATTTATTTTTGATGTAACGCTCAAGCATGGAGCTGATGGATATCAGTCCAATTCCGATCCAGATTGCGTAGGCATAATAGGAACCGGCATAGATATAATCCCGTTCCCGGGGCTCGGTAGGGGGAGAATTTATATAAATAACCAGTGCTGCGCCTGTGAGTATGAAAAGCATGACCAGGACGGAAAAGACCTGCTGATTTTTACGATAATTGTAAAACATGCCGATGATCCCCAGAAGGAGCGGCAGCATGAAATAATTATTCCGCGCTTTATTATTCTTCAACTGTTCGGGCATTCCATTGGTGGTGTCCCATGGCCTGAGCCACCCTGCCCCCTGGAAATCGCTTTCCCTGCCGGAGAAGTTCCACATGAAATAACGCATATACATGTAGCCTAACTGGTAACGGAACACGAATTCCAGATTGTCGGCAAAATTCGGGGAATCCCTTTCCCCAAGGCTCATCCAGCGGCGGTACTCGGCGACATGATTATCCTGAGAGCTGTAGGCCCTTGGCAGGATGGTCTCCCGTTTCGGATCATATACATATTCGATCTTGTGATCCGAAATCTCATATTTGTCTTTCCCTTTTACATAAATCGGCGCTCCCTCTACCTGGTCAACGACTTCCGCATCGAAATACTGTCCGTAAAGCAAGGGACGTGATCCGTATTGTTCGCGTTTCAGGTAAGAGACGAAGGTTACAATATTTTCAGGATTGTTTTCATCGATCGGCGGGTTATAGTTCGACCTGATCAGCACAATGGCATAGGATGAATATCCGATCAGGATGAAGGCTAGCCCAAGGAGCATTGTATTTGCCAGGATCTGCTTTTTAACATGGGTACTGTATATTCCATAAATAATCGCGCCGCCGATAAGCAGCATAAAAGTGATGATCCCGGAATAAAAAGGCAGGCCAAGGCTGTTTACAAAGAAGATCTCAACCGAGCCTGCGATGGAAGGAAGCCCGGGAATAATGAACTCCGTAATAAACATGATCAGAACACCTGTAACCAAAAGCGTGAGGATCACACCCCTGGTGGCTGGCTGGTATTTTTTGAAATAATAGATGAGGCCCAGGGCAGGCAAGGTTACCAGGTTCAGCAGGTGCACGCCGATCGACAATCCCATCATGTAAAATATCAGAATGAGCCATTTATTCGCACGGCTTTCATCCTCAATGAGTTCCCATTTTAATATAGCCCAGAAAACGAAAGCTGTGAAAAAGGAAGACATGGCATATACCTCGGCCTCAACTGCGGAAAACCAGAATGAATCGGAAAAGGTATAGGTGAGGGCGCCGATAAGTCCGGACGATATTACAATTATGGATTGCGGAAAACTGAGGTCCTGCGATCTGACGTTAATCACTTTTCGTGCAAGGAGTGTGATGGTCCAGAACAGGAAGAGGATTGTCATACCACTGGAAATCACACTTGCTTGGTTAATCCAGTAGGCGACTCTTTGCGTGTCACCTCCGGCAAGATATGAAAACAGACGTCCGATCAGGAGGTAAAATGGTGCACCCGGTGGGTGGGGGACTTCGAGTTTATAGGAGACTGCAATAAATTCACCGCAATCCCAGAAGCTGGCGGTAGGTTCGACCGTAAGACCATAAACGATAATTGATAACAGGAAGAGCGTCCATCCGGTAATGTTGTTGGCTTTTTCGAATCGATTCATTATTTGTGGATAATCGGTTCGGCGAAATTACCAAAATAATACTGACTTGGGGTTAATTTATGTTAAATAATCGGGTGATGAAGTGATTTGGAATGCATCTTAAATATTATTTAACAATCGATAATAATTTTTAACTTATCTCCTCATCCAGATTAACTTCTTTGTCTCTGTGAGAAATTCATTTACAATCTTCATGGCCGTTTTATTTTATATTACTTTACCGCTTGCAGGGCATCGAAGGAAAATAAAAAGTGTGCCGCAGGATAATAGCCGTGGAATTGATGCCTGGCCTTTCCGGTGAGAACTAGCTATTACATTATTCGTACCGGAGAGATTTCGCCGGATTCTGCATCGAAGCTTTTACAGTCTGGATTCCCACGGAAAGCCAGGCTATGCCGATTGCAAGAAGGGCAGAGATTACAAAAATCCAGTAAGGCATTGTGGTTTTGTATGCGAAATTCTCAAGCCATTTGTTCATTCCAAACCATGCAAAAGGAATGGCCAGAATAATGGCGACCAACACCCATCGGATATAATCGGATGAAAGCAGGAGGATTATATTTCCATGTGAAGCGCCGTTTACTTTCCTGATACCGATTTCCTTGGTCCGCCTTTCGATCAGGTAGGAGGAGAGGGCAAACAAACCCAGTGAGGCGATGGTGATCGCGAGTATAGAGAAGACCAGGAAGACACTGCCTGTTCTGGTTTCATTCCGGTAAAGCTGCTCATAATCCTCATCGAAAAAACTAAAATCAAACGGAAGACCTGTTCCCATCTCATCCCATTTTTCTTTGATAAAGGCAATGGTTTCTTTCGGATCTTCGCCGCTGATTTTAATGGAAAAATACGATGGCCAAACATTTGTAAAGGAGGGAAGGCTGATCATCCCCATTGGACGTATAACCTGGTGTAGGGATTCATAATGGAAATCATTGATCACTCCGATGATCGTAAATGGATAATTGCCGAATATTTTTATTGTTTTTCCTATCGGATTATCCCATCCCATCAGCTCGGCCGCATTTTGATTAATAATGATAGCTGCTGAATCGGAGGGAAAAGCCGCTGAAAAAAACCGGCCTTCTGCCATCGACATGGAATAAGTTTTCAAAAACGCGGAATCGCACTGAATCATATTCAACGTCAGCCATTCGGCGTCTTCCTTGCCTTCCAGAAGCATGCCCCAGTTATTGAATTCTGTTCCGGGTACTGTATTGGAACCCGAAACACTGATTATGTTATTCCGGGCGATTAGCTTGTTCCCGAATGCAGTAAAATTGTCGCGGAGCTTATCGATGGAGCGGACGAGCACAATCTGGTTTTTGTCAAATCCCAGGCTTTTTTTCTGAAAATACTGCAATTGCCTGAAAATAACCAGGGTGCCAATGATCAGGCTGACCGAAATGAAAAACTGGATCACCACAAGGGCGCCGCGGAATCCGGAATTTGACCTGGTCACCGATATCCCCGCTTTAAGGACTGAAACAGGATTGTAAGATGAGAGGAATATTCCAGGGTAGAGCCCTGCAAGCAATCCAACAAGAACCGCGATGCCGATCATCACCGGAATAATACCCGGCGATAAAAGATCCTGCATGTCGAAGAATTTGCCTGAAAGCTCGTTAAAACTATTCAGAAGGAAGGATACAAGGATCAATGAGGTGACCAGGGCAAACAGACTGAAGAAAACCGATTCCCATAGAAACTGGTTTACCAGCATGGAGCGGGTGGAGCCCATTACTTTCCGGACGCCGACTTCCCTGCCCCTCTTCTCAGATTTGGCAGTGGAGAGATTTGTAAAATTCACCGCGGCGATAACAACGATGAAAATCGCTGCAAATATGAAGATGATCACGTAAATCCTGTTACCGTTTGCCTCGAACTCACCATTCAGGTCGGAATTCAGGTGTATCGATGTAAGCGGCTGCAGGAAATATTCCCAGTTGTTTCCGGCTTCCCTGAATTTTTTATATTCGGTCTCCTCCGGCCAAACATATTTCTTTACAAAATCCGGAAATTTTGCTTCAAGCGCTTTGGCATCAGCGTCTTTCTTCAGCAGTAAGTATGTCTTGAAGTTATTGTTCATCCATTGGTCGTTCAGCGTTTGGGGCAATGAAACCAGGGAGGCAACGAAATCAAAATGAAAATGGGAATTATGGGGAATGTCCCTGAATACACCGGTGATTTCTATATCAAAATTATTATTGACTTTGAGGATCTTGCCGACGGGGTCCTCGTCGCCAAAATATCGCCTGGCGGCCGATTCGGATATCGCAGCAAGATTGGGACCGCTCAATATCTTTGCCGGATTTCCTTTCACCAAGGGAAAAGAAAAAATCTGGAAAAAATTTGAATCGGTAATGAATACATCGTCTTCATTGAATGCCACATCCTCATATCGGACTTCCACCGAATTTCCATGAAGGATCCTCACTACGGATTCCACTTCAGGGTAATCGTTCATCATAGCCGCCGGCAATGGAGCGCAGGTATAAGTCTGGTGAATTTCGGTACTTCCGATAACTCCCCGGGCATTGATGCGGTAAATCCGGTCGGCGTTTTCATGCATTCTGTCGTAGCTCAATTCGTCGAGCACGAAAAGCATGATGAGCAGGCTGCTGGCAAATCCAAGCGCCAGGTTGCCGATAGTGATCAATGAATAGATTTTGTTGTTAAAGAGATTGCGAAGGGTAATTACGAAAAAATTATAAAGCATTGTCTAAAAATTTTGATCCACTGCGGATTACCGCAAAAATAACGCCATTTGGCAACAGATCATTTCCTGATAAATCGCGCAATTTGCAGCATAAAAGATTGTCCGGAATTGGACGCTGCATTACGGAATCGAACAATATTAAACGTGTACTTCTGTTTTAAAATCCTATTAAAATAAAGGGCGCCCAATAATACGGTGCAGAATATTCTTTGCTCATGAGCAGGTTCAGTTTCGCAAGCCTGAGATTATCTGAAAACCCTGAGCCCGGCTGATCGATTTGGTAACCATAAAAATCCTTCATCAATTGTGCCGTTGACAGGTCTGCCACATTCCAGAATGATACCATAATGTTTCTCGAGCCGGCATAGATCAATGCACGCGATAGCCCGATAACACCTTCGCCACGGGTAATTTTACCAAGCCCGGTTTTGCAAGCCGAAAGGGTTACAAGGCGGGCATCGAGCCGGAGATTATAGATCTCGCCGGTATACAACATTCCGTCATCCTCCGGCAGGGAAGGGCTAAAATAAATTCTCGACAATTCAGGATTGGATTCATCAACTACCCCGTGCGTTGCCAGGTGGAGATAACCGTAATTTTTAATTTCCCCTGATTTGATTTCAGATTCCTTTGCATTTCGTCCTGTATAGATCGAGGCAGTGAGATGCTTCGTGGAAAATAATTCCGATATCGTATTCACTTCCGTTTCGGTCCCTGGCAGGTCAGCCAGACTGCCGGATGCCTGGAATGTAACCGGGGCACATAAGAAAATTGATTGGATATGATTTGGATCCATTTTCGATTTTTGAAGCAGGAGGCCGGCCGAAAATTCATATTGCACACTGTATTTTTTAATCAGGAATGCGGCGTTTCCGTATCCGCCTTCTCTGTATTTCTCCGACACCAGGGTTTCGAAGGGCAGTACGCATAAACGATCGGCCGGTATAATGATCAGTTTTTTAACTCCGGCCGGAATGGGTGGAATTAGTTCTTTATAAAGGTAACCCGCTGTCATCATTACGGACATGATCTCATCATAATACAGACTGTTCCTCAGGCCGGTGATCATTCTGTCGGTCTCAACAGCCAGTGGTTTTTGAAATATCCTGAACCGGTATTTACTTATATAAAAAATATAAAGACGTTCGTTATCCTGGTCAATGAAATAGCTCAATGCAGCAGTGGAGGGTTCCAGCACAGCCTGCAGATCAGCAATCGACGGGGCTGTTGAATTATATTTCAGGTTGAAATATTCCGGATATTCTTTTTCTAATCCCTTAATGAAATCCGAATATTTCCTGTTCAGGATAAAAGCAGTTTCCCTAAGCCGGGCCTGGCCCTGGTCACCGGCCGATTGGGCAATCTTTCGCGAAAGCGTGGCGAGTTCAGATTTAAGGGATTTTTCTTCCTCAAGCATTTCTGATGGAATACCGGCATAAGCTTTTGCATTGGTATCGGAAATCGCTTCCTGAAGGACTGCCGCTTTGCTTTTCTCGGCAAAAAAGAATGCGAGCTCCTGATAACTTCTTTTTGATAATGCATTCTCTGCCGCTGCTGCTGAGATCCTTATTCCTGCGGAATAAATATTTGAAGAGACGGATCCAAGAGCAATCTTGTCACTCTCATTCTGGCTGTGTTGCCGGAGCCGGTCAATCAGGGAATCGCATAGGACCAGGGCGTTGAGTGCCAGGCGAAGATTACTGAATCGAAGTGTTTTACCAAAATATTCCTGCTCAAGGGCTTCGGCTTTATATAGCAGGGAATACAGAAGGACATTCCCGTTCAAATAATTCACAATGTGTGGATTGGATCGGATATCATCCGAATTGAAATCGGTCAGATTGGCTTTCATCGCAGATTGAAATAATCGAAGCGATGCACTATAGTCGCCCTGCGCAAGCCGGAGGTTCCCCATGGCATTATACACGGCAGCAATTTGGGGATGTTTATTCCCGTAAACTTCGTGGTACATATTCAAAGCCCGATCGTAATGATCAAGGGCAAGATTCACTGCCTTGATATTATCATATGCCTGGCCGATATTGAACAGAACGAAAGCTTTGTTGGAATGCGGACCCTCATAAACTCCTTCCCATATCTTCAACGCGGATTCAAAAAAGCTGATGGCCTCATTGTTCCTCTTAAGCTTCCGGTAGAGGATTGCAATGTTTGTAGTTACAATGGCTATTTTTGGGTGTGACTCACCATGTATTTCCTTATACAGGCCAAGTGCCTGATCGTAAAACCTTATAGCCTTGTTGTCATCGATCTGTGAATAAACCAATCCAAGGTCATTATAAGAAGCCGCTGTCAGCTCGGGCATAGTGGAGGCGAATTCCTTGCGGATATTAAGCGCACTGAGCATATATTCCTCAGCCTGGTTGTATTTACCGGTATTCATATAAACAAGACCCAGATTATTCAGAACTTTTGCCGCATCGAGAGAATGCATGGTTCCTGTTTCTTCGAAAATTTTTAATGATTCAGCAATCTCTTGTTCGGCCAGGTCATTTCGGCCCTTGTTCAGATTGAGGAATCCCATATTGGCGATCGTGATGGCCTGATAAAAAGGAGAAAGATTTTTATTGTCGTGACATTCCTGAAGAATCTGATCCAGCAAGGCGCCTGCTTCTTCAAATTCTCCCAGGCCAGTAAGCGATTCCGCTTTTCTATTCTCTAGGATTATCTTGTCTTTAATGGAAGTAACTGATCCCAGTGAGTTGTTCACCGTGCTGATGACCCTGGTGTACTGGGAATCCATGATCATGGAATCAAGATACCGGACGAGAGCCTGTCCCTGGCTGATTCGGCAATAGAATGTGAAGAAAATAGATAATAGCAGGATATGATTTTTCATATCAGAATCGGTATATATAACCCATGGTTATAACATTTAACCTCGACAGTCCGTCGGGATTTGAATGCATTTCACGGGAAAGTACTTTATAACCATAAAGAAATTTAATTCCAGACCTGACATTGAAGCTGTAGCCGGCGGAAGCAAGCAGGGTGGCAGTTGCTCCGGTTGAGCCCTTGATTTTTTCCCTCTCACCGGCCGGATTGGTAAATTCATCCTGGTTCAGCCGGATGATAGGCAAAGCCCCCAATGCGACATTGAATCTTGAAAACCTGAAATTCCTTTCAACCCGGAACATGATGTCGGTTCCTCTTTCCAGTTCCCTGGAGCGCGGGTATTTTAAAAGATATTCCTGGTCGGAAAATTCCGAGGCCGGCCATTTTCCCCATAAGAACTGGTTATTATTATTTTGGATCAGGGGATGTTGTATTCCGGTAGCAAGAAGCCACTTTCGGCTCAGGAAGGAGATTCCTGCAATAAAATCATAGGTCCCAAGACTCGTCTGGTAATACATCGGAAGGGGCTTGTTTTCCCACAGCAGGTTGGCGTCGTTGACGGCAAGCTTCGTTCCAATAGAAATCCCCAAATCAAATTTTTCGGAACTGAGCAGGTTCCGGGTATAACTGACTGATATATCACTGATGCCAGATGTGTTCGCCAAACGCCCTTCAACTGCCTGATATGGGATTTTTACCTGGAATGAATTCCGGGAATTCAGGCTGAAATTCAAATCTGCAGTTACTGAATAAATAAGGGGAGTCAGCGTGGTCTTACCCCTGTAAATGCTGAGTTCGATCGACCGCAGCCTCAAAACGATTTTCCTGTCGAAAGGCTGATCGGGCCTCATGGCCCCCATCGAGCAGAATCCCGCGTCACTGCAACCCTGGGGATAGGCCCGGAAACATGATAATAAAAAGAAGACAAACAGGATTTTTTTTTGCATTTGTGCCTGGGTTTAACCTGCAAAGTAACAAAAAAAGATTTACATGATTACAATCTGAAAATCCGGAGATTGATTGTTTCTTACAGGTGATCCTGAATAAATTCGTAAGGATGAATGAAAAGATTATTGGCATCGATCTCGGCGGGACCAATATCAGGGCGGGGATCGTGGAACAGGGAAAACTCATCAGAACGGAATCTGAAAAAGTAGAATTTCAGGGAAGCGTTAACGATGTGCTGGACCAGATCTGTTCCCTGGTGGATAGAATGGGATATAAAACTTCGGATGGAATAGGAATTGGCGTTCCGGGTCCGGTAGATGATGTGCATGGAATCGTTTATGAACTGATCAACATTCCCGCCTGGAAAAGGGTTGAGCTGAAAGATATCCTGGAAAATAAATTCAAAGTTCCGGTGCGGGTACAGAATGATGCCAACTGCTTTGCCCTGGCGGAATACCATTTCGGGAGGGGAAAGGGGTGCCGTTCTTTCATCGGGCTGATTGTCGGGACCGGGATTGCCGGGGGTATTATAATCGAAGGTAAACTCTATTCAGGCCCAAACGGGATGGCGGGAGAATTTGGAATGATGCCCTATCTCGATAAATATTATGAATATTATTGCTGCGGACAGTTTTTCACTAATGTGTATGGCATTACGGGAAAGGAAGCGGCCGGACTGGCGGCAGCCGGTGATCTTTCCGCCCTGAAGATGTGGAAAGAATTCGGGAATCATTTCGGGAATGCCATACAGGCCATCATGTATGCTTATGACCCCCAGAAGATTATCCTCGGCGGATCGGTCGGGACTTCGCTTCCCCTTTACGAAAAACAGACCTTGGAAGTCCTGCAGAATTTTGTTTTTAAGAATTCACTCGCGAATTTCAAATTGGAGGCTTCGGCATTGAATGATCCCGGAATCCTGGGAGCGGCTGCCTTGCATATGATCTGACCGGCCCCGGCAGGCCCCCTGTAAAGACCGGGTTATGTGAAATTTCCAGTAATATTGTTTACCATTCCCCAGGATCTTCTTCCCTGACAGGAACATCGGTATGTTCAATAAGAATTTCGAAACGGCGCTGTTCTTCCATCCTGAAAACTGCCTGATCGGGATAGAGCTGAAGGGCAATGGCATCCGATAATGGTTTATTACGCGATGCCTCAAAATTTTTAAAGATGATGGTATACCGGAAATCCCACCGGGAAGATTCCGGAGCGTGATTCAATGGGTATGCGGCTTCCATACCCAGGATTTCTCCCCGTTTCCGGAGTTCTTTCAGAATCGGGTAATGATTTTTTTTATACAGCGTCATGAATTCATCTAAATACCCCCATTTCACCTTATAGTAAAATTCTACTTTATATGGTTCCGCCGCCTGGGTAAAGGCGATCATGGGAGTTATCATAACACTCATCGCGTAAGCAATCATAACAGCCGGTAGCAGGAGTTTGATTTTCATGGAAGTATGGTTTTATATGTACATCCGGGTCAGTCCGGTACGGAATATATAAAATTTTTTTCATTAATTATTCCTTATCTGGTCATCAGGCATATTTAGCCTGCCGGGCCGGTTTTCATTCTTAGGCAAACTGATTATTTTCGTTCGTTATTGGTTGAATTCCTCCGGCTATGTCGGGGAAAAATCAAGTGTTCATGAAAATCGGGTACCTGGCATTTCTCTTTATATTGAATTTTCTCACCAGCCCCCTTAAGGCTGGAGAAAATCCAGGCCGTATTTTTTTCATTCAGCCTGAATACATGACAGGCATAAACCTTCCGATCTGGGACTTCATGTCGTCGGGGCTCCGTCAGACTGTCTGCCTGAGTTTTGGTTACAATTACTACGACAGCACAAAAAACTGGGTGCCCTATTATAATTTTCCGGCTTTGGGAATATCGGCAGTTTATTCTTACCTGGGAAATTCTGACGTATTCGGGAATGAATACAGCCTGATCCCGTATTTCCTTTTTAAAACTTCGCATGACCCGAGGAAAAGCATCGATTTCAAACTGGGGATCGGGGTATCCTATTACGATAAACCTTACCACAAGGATTTTAATCCCGATAACGTTTTGGTCGGGACAGAATTTAACTGGGGATTCCATTTCATTGCCTATAAGAACCTTCTTGTATCAAGAAAACTGGTGCTCAAAACGGGGCTGGGGGCGCTGCATGCATCCAATGCACATACCGTAATACCGAACTTTGGATTGAATACATTCATCCTGAGCCTGGCAGCCCAGTTTCCCGGCACAGATATCGAAAACAGGGCGGTCGTTAATCATGTCGCTCCAGCTCATCGCCCGGATAAACAATATTTTATTCAGGCAAGGTATGGTCATGGCTGGCATGAGCTCGGGGGCACCAATGAACCGCGAGGCGGGCCTTCGTATAACGTTCATTCCTATTCATTGTCGGGAGGAGTGGTTTTCAAACAACAGCTGAAGGTACAGACAGGTTTTACGTACCGGTATTATGATTCCTATTATCATTATATCCGAAATACACCCGACAGTGAATGGGAAACTGACCCCGCTTCGTATCGCGAAAACCCGAGATATGGATCATCCAACCTCTTCTGGTTCCTGGGCAGTGAATTCCTGCTGGGCCATATCGGTCTTGATCTCATTGGAGGGATTAATCTTTTCAAACCTTTCTACAGGGAATACAACGAAAAGTGGGAATTTAAAAAAGGGATCACCTATTTTACCGCCCGAATGTTTCCGGCAAGGATTGGAGTCAATTATTACCTGGTCAATACTTCAAAAGTGCCGGGGCATAATATATGGATAGGAGCAAGCGTGAACGCAAATTTTGCAGAGGCGGATTTCATGGAACTTGGAATGGGATATTGCTGGCGGATTAAATAATAAATTCCATGATCTGAAAGCCTCAATCCCTCGAACGCCCGGAAACAAGAACCACGTCGATGAGTGTGGCAAGCACCAGGATGCCTCCGATAGCCCACCAGTAGCGGAAAGCAGAAAATCCAGAAACCAGCAGCATGCCCAGGCCAATGCCCATAAAAAAAACAATGAGCACGGCAGCCCCGGGATATATCGTCACCTTGTTGAAAAGATAAATCCTTCGTTTCCAAACTCCTCGTTGTATCCAGGTGACGGAAGCCAGCAGAGGGGCCATGGCCACCAGGTCGATCAGCGATAAATTGTGTTCACTGTCGATCTGAAAAAGCACGGGACCTTCCCAGCGGTCGGGGATCAGGATCAAGAGTATAGCCAGGATCAGAATATAAACCGGACTACGTGGCCACCTGATAAAGCTTTGCATCATATATGCCTTTAGGTTATAAAAGTCGTAAAAAACCCGGAGGTATCTATTTTTTGAATGAAAAAACGATTAATTAGCGGCCATGAAAATCGCAGTCACCGGCGCCACA
>DATDPY010000140.1:0-3168 GCA_035292565.1 Cyclobacteriaceae bacterium
TGAAAAAAGAAACCTTCCGTAACCTTACCCGCTGGCAGCGCGTCCAGTTATCGAGGCATCCCAACCGGCCTTATACCATAGACTATATTTATGAAATGACCACCGAATTTATCGAGATTTTCGGCGACCGGCTGGTGAGGGATGATAAAGCGATGGTCGGGGGCCTGGGAACGGTGGAAGGTCAGACCATCATGTTCATCGGGCAGCAAAAAGGGAGGAATACCAAACAGCGGCAAATGAGGAATTTTGGGATGGCGAACCCCGAAGGTTACCGGAAGGCCCTCCGCCTGATGAAGATCGCCGAAAAATTTAATATCCCCGTTGTCTGCCTGATCGATACACCGGGCGCATACCCCGGCATCGAGGCCGAAGCCCGGGGCCAGGCAGAGGCCATCGCACGAAATCTCATGGAAATGTCTGTACTGAAAGTCCCCATTATCTGTATCATCATCGGGGAAGGGGCCTCGGGAGGCGCGCTTGGAATAGCCGTCGGCGACCGGGTTCTCATGCTGGAAAATACCTGGTATTCCGTTATTTCCCCTGAGTCATGTTCATCCATTCTCTGGCGGAGCTGGGACTTTAAGGAACAGGCTGCCGAAGCGCTGAAGCTCACCGCAATGGACATGAAACAGTTTGGCCTGATCGACGATATCATCGCTGAACCCCTGGGCGGCGCGCATAAAGACCCGAAAGGAATGGCCAGTGTTGTAAAAATGGAGATCCTGAAACACCTGAAAGAGCTGCAGAAATTGGATCCCAGGGACAGGATCATGATGCGAATTGGAAAATTTTCGAAAATGGGCGTTTACAAGGAATGAAGTAAGTCGGGTTTCTGCATTTTTTTTATTTGGCCTATCTTCGCGTCCATGAACCTGCATGTGATCCATACCGGGATGTTCAAACTCGATGGGGGCGCCATGTTCGGAGTGGTCCCGAAAACGATCTGGAGCAAAACCAATCCCGCCGACGATAAGAATCTTTGCGAAATCGCCATGCGATGCCTGTTGGTCGAAGAGGGTAACCGGCTGGTCCTGATCGATTGCGGAATAGGGGATAAGCAAAGCGAAAAATTCTTCAGTTATTATTACCTGCATGGGGATCATTCTCTGAAAGCATCTTTAGGTAAAGCAGGTTTCTCACCGGATGATGTTACCGATGTTTTTCTCACCCACCTTCATTTTGATCACTGCGGGGGCGGAGTTGTATGGAAGGACAGGGAGAATAAAGTCCCGGGGATGTATTTCAGGAATGCGACTTATTGGTCAAATACCGGGCAGTGGGACTGGGCAGTTAATCCCAACCCCCGTGAGAAGGCCAGTTTTCTTCCTGAAAATATTCTTCCGATTGCGGAAAGCGGTCAGTTGAAAATGATCGATCCCGGCTCCCCCGGACAGATTACCGGCTTCGATATTTTATTCAAGGATGGCCATACCGATAAACAAATGCTCCCGGTTATTAAATATAAAGGATACACCCTTGTTTTTATGGCAGATCTCCTTCCTACGGCCGGGCATATACCCCTACCGTATGTAATGTCGTATGATACACGGCCGTTGATTACGATGGAGGAGAAAAAGAAATTCCTGAATGATGCTGCGGAGAGAAACTATATATTATTCTTTGAACATGATCCGTTGCACGAATGCTGCAATGTCCGGTTCACGGAAAAAGGGATCAGGGCCAACGAGTTTTTTGAACTGAAGGACCTATGAGAATCGGGTATTCGCTGTCGGGGGGAGGGGCGAGAGGGATTGCCCACCTGGGCATAATGAAAGTACTGGAGGAGAACGGTATCCGGCCGCACATGATCGCCGGGGTAAGCGCAGGATCGATCATCGGCGCATTTTATGCCTCCGGTTTTTCCCCCGATGAGATCCTGAAAATTATCGTGGATGCCAGGCTGATCAGGATACTCAGGCCGGCTTTTTCACTTAAAGGAATATTATCTCTTGAGAATACCGATCCGTTCTTTCGAAGGTATATGGGGGATGATTCATTTGAAAAACTGAAGCTGCCCCTGGTCATCAATGCCGTCAATCTCAGGTCGGGGACCAGCCGGTATTTTTCAACAGGCAGCCTCATACAGACTGTCCTTGCTTCCTGCGCCATACCGGCAGTATTCAAACCGGTAAAGATTGATGGAGAGCTATACGTGGATGGCGGGGTCTTGGATAACCTCCCGGTGAAGCCGCTCGAAGGGAAATGCGACCATATCATCGGATTCCATTGTAACCCTGTGGATCCGGAGTTTACCAGCAAGAACATGAAAAACATCATTGAACGAACATTCATTCTGGTTATTAATACGAATGTGGCCATGAGCAAACCGGTTTGCGGAGTTTTCCTCGAGCCGGGGGAATTAAAAAAATTCGGGGCCTTTGATTTTGATAAGGCGAAGGAAATTTTCGAAGTAGGTTATGAATACGGGAGATCGATAATACCGGAAATTAAAAGTCGGCTTCACATATGAAATTGGATTTCAACATTCGGTGATGTTAATTGCTGAATTAAATAAAAAATGGTGGTGCCTACTCCGCAATCACCAGGTAATAATTCTTCTTCCCCTTTTGCACCAGGATGTATTTGTTGTTCAACAGCCTGATCTCGGGCCTGGCGGCTGGATCACTGACCTTGATTTTATTGACCATAACTCCTCCGCCCGCGATCATTCGTTTCGCTTCCCCCTTTGAAGAAAAAATGGACCCCTTCGTAGATTCAGAAAGCAATTCAGCATAGTCTTTAATATTCACCAGGCTGCCCTTGGCTATATTCACCTGCGGAACTCCGTCGAACACTTCCAGCAATGTCCTTTCATCAATCCCGCTCAGCTCTTCAATCGCTGCATTCCCGAATAATATGGAAGATGCCTTAACTGCAGATTCAAAATCCTGTTTTGAATGGACCCTGGAAGTCATATCCTCGGCAAGGGCCTTCTGCATGATCCTGAGATTCGGCGATTTGCCGTGTTCCTGTTGAAGGCTTTCGATCTTTTCCTGTTCGAACAGGGTGAAGATCTTCAGGAAGCTCACCACATCCTCATCGGATGAATTTAGCCAGAACTGGTAGAATTTATAGGGCGAGGTTTTTTCGGGATCGAGCCATACATTTCCCCCTTCCGATTTTCCGAATTTTGAGCCGTCCGCCTTCCTGACCAGGGGAGATGTCAGG
>DATDPY010000141.1:0-6151 GCA_035292565.1 Cyclobacteriaceae bacterium
CTGGTGCGTACCTTTTCGGCATTACTCTGGGCACAGGCGGATGATAGGTTTGCCATCCAAAGGAGGAAGATGACCGGGACCCAGGTATACCTTAATAATAGTCGAAAAATATGAATCATAATCAGTATCATATGCCTCGCATGGTGTATTCTACCACCGGTTTGGGCTCATCCATATCCTCGATCTCCGAGACCGGAATAATTGGAGCTATTTTTGACGCTATGGTGAAAATGAGCACGACCAGGGCAATGCCGGAGATTGTCAGGGCAAGTTCCACCCAGGAAACAGAATAATTTGCCCAGGCCGGACGAATATCCTGGATCGGGATAAATGGCGTTTCGAGCGTAGGCACGACGATCAGGTACCGTTTGACCCATAGGCCGATAACAATCAGCAGGGATACGAATGTGACATTGGTAACCGTTCTGAACCAGGGAATGCCTAAAACAATAATAGGGATTACGATGGCAAAGAAAATATGGATCATGGCCATCCACCCGAACCTCGACCCGAGAAAGAATTTCGAGAATAGTTTAGCGGTTGTTTCGGTAATGTTATACCACTCCGTAATGTATTCGCTGAAGGTGAAATACGCATAGAACAAGCCGACGATCAACAGACCGAATGACATGTAATTAAAGTGCTGGTTAGTCAGGATAGAACCAATCCTGTTGGTCTTCCTGTATATCCACATGATCAGTATAAGCAAGGCAATGCCTGAATAAGAAGCGGTTACGACAAAATAAGGGCCGAAAATAGTACTGTGCCAGCCCGGCCGCAGGCTCATTCCAAACAGCCATGACAGCAAAGAGTAGGCAATGATGGCTGTGGGGATAATTATTATAGCCATAATATCCAAAGCCTGGTGCAGGTATTTGTCCTGCAAAGGGCTTCCCCGGTAACCCAGGGAAAGCGCCGAATACAATTTCTTTCGCCAGGGGGATATGTTCAGCCCGGGGTAATCACGTAATTTGGCAAAATCGCGGATATGGGTCATATAAAGAAACGTGATGCAAAATATAAGATCGGTGACAATGGCAATCACATCCCAGGTTATCGGCGATTGAATCCTGCCATGCAAGAAAAGGAAATGGATCCGGTCAAGTCTTCCCAGGCAGAACAGGATATACGGGGCGCCCACGATCAGGGATGATACGGTTATGAGTTCCGCCATCCTGAGCAATGGCTTACCCCATTGTATTCTAAGCAGTTGGAAAGTGCAGGAGATCAGCGCGCCGGCATAACTCAGCCCCATGAAGAAAACAAAATTCGCCGTATATATTCCCCATACCGCATTGTCCCTCATTCCCGTGATGATCTGGCCTTCCAGGATCTGGCGGGCGAGGGCATATATGCCGAACAACACAAGGATTGCCAGGAAACCCACCCATAGATACCACCTCGCCGTAGGTCTTTCGAGATTAGGAATAAATTCCTTGATCAGGTTCTGGTAATTAGCGGTCGACATCATTTACCTCCATTAGTTTCTTCACCTGTAATGATCCTCTGGTAAACCTTTAATTTTTCTTCAGGCACATCCGTTAATCCGGATTCATATTGGAACATCCTGTCAACAGGCGGCAGGTAATATACATTCGGCTGGGTGCCCAGCTCCTCGAGGTACCTGTATCCTGACCTTTCAGCAACAAATTCACTGAATCTTCGCGTTTCAGTACCGTTGGATACCGCATCTTCATTTTTATCGCCGAAGAATAAGGCGCCCATCGGGCAACTGCTCACACAATATGGCAGTTTTCCCTCCCTCGATCTGTCGGGACAGAAATCGCACTTCCCGATTGTCCCCATTTGGGCCGGTACGCTTGATTCAGGGGAATAATCATCATGAGGGATATCCGATTCGGGCGGTTTTTTCCAGTTAAATACCCTCACGGAATACGGGCATGCCACAATACAGAATTTACATCCAATGCAGCGGTCCACATCAACAAGAACGATATTATCCTGGCGTTTGAAGGTTGCGCCCACCGGGCAAACTTTCACGCAGGGAGGGTTATCACAATGAAAGCATTGCCGGGGAAACCAGTACGGTTCTCCCTGCGGATTGTCTTTCATTAAATAAACCTTAAGCCATTCCGTATCTGCGCTCAGGTTGTGGCCTTTCTGACAGCCCTCAATGCACTTTCGGGCATTTTTGCATCTTGAAAGATCAACCACCATCACAAATTTCCTGCCCGGTATCCCCTGCCTGGCCTCTTTATTTCTTGCCGGTTCGCAGGGATCTATTTTGCATTCGGCATGGCCTTTATCGATCTCGATCAGTTTGCCGTCTGAAGTCAGGACCTTGATTTTTTCGCCTGTCTCTTTTTTGTCTTTCTGATCTGCGCCCGAAACGGACCCGTTTCCCGCCGCAAGTACTGTCCCGATTTTGAGGCTGTTTCCCAGAAATTTTCTTCTTGAAGATTGCTTTTCGTCTCCCTGCATCCTTAATATTTTAAAAATTCCACAACCGTGTCAGGTTAAATCCGATTAAAAAGCCGAGCTTATTCTCCCCGCCGACCTCTTTTGTGAAAGAATTGGGATTATAAACCAGGTTATTCTGGGGCAGAAGGTCCCTGTACGTGCTGAAGAATATCTGGAATGCGTGGGAGCTTGTTACAATTTCATAGCCAAGGGCAATGTTAGGATGCGGTCCGGCATCTTTTCGGACGATCAGATCGGCCGTATTTACATCATGCTCGTTGATTGGCTGCGTCCATTCAAATAGTATGCTGCCCTGGGAGCTTACACTGAATTTTAATCCCAGGCTGGCGCCAAAGATGTCGTTGCTGTAAAGGCTGTCAACCGAATTGAAGTGCGCCACCATCGGGGCCACCTGTGCAGAAAACTTTGGGCCAAATCTCCTCGAAATGATCAACTCATGGAAATAGGATAAACGGTAAACTTCTTTTTCAAAATTATCTTTGTTCCGGGTATCGACGCCAAGATTTCCGAAATAAGTCACATTAACCGGAATGCTGTTCGACTGGGTTTGCGCGAGGATCTTGAATTTGGCGTTCAGGTCAATGGTAGGATTACTAAAAGTAATTTTCGATATCCCGAATCCTACGGCAAGACGGTTGATCGGGGTATAGCTGAAGCCAAGCCTGATATTTGAAGGGGCAAAAATTCCGAACAAATCCGACTTCCCGTTCTCAACGGTACCAAACCTGTGTTGAATGTTCCATTCTAGGGTTTTGGCGATATTGACCACATCGGTTTGATTATCGATCAATACCGGGCTGGCAAACGCTTTCCTGGCAGGCTTGTTACGGTTTTCCTGCACGATGGCTTCATCCTGCGCCTGCACGGGTCTGAAGAAGAGTATCATCAAAACCACCAGAAAAAAATTATGAATTGGCTGTATCCTGTTTTTCATTATTATACGGTTTAGTTATTCTTAGCCCCTTGTTGGATCCATTTTAAAAGCCATGCCCTGTTTTCGTCCGAAGCATATTTAGCCATCGAGCCGGTTGAGATTTTCTGATAGATCAGACTTTGATCTGCCATGGCAGAATCGAATTCGACGTAGCCGAATAAGGTGAGGGAGTTATAGGCATTCTCAGCGCTCAGATCCGGCGGAATTCCCCCGGCATTGTGACAACCTGAAATGGCACAACCTGTTTCAAAGATCGGCACCAGGTCATTCGAAAAACTTACCGAATCGGGCGGCGCTTCGTAACCGTGCGGCTTCACGTTATAATAGCAGGCTTCCGTCGCGAATAAAAAAAACGTGGCCGCAATGAAGATGCTTTTATATCTGCCAGTCATATTATGCTTAATTCTCCTGATATTCATGCGTTGTCATCATTTGAAGTTTAAATGCAGATCTGTCTTCCCAACCAGGTTTCGGTGGTCATTATCCGTCAGGTAAATACTAAATACATAATCCCTGATCTGGCTGATATTAAATTGGATATCATCTTCATTCCCTGTTTGAAGTTTCCGGATCAGCAATACCTTATAACCGGCGCCGGAACCGGAACCGATCCTGGCCAGGTTTGCAGTGGAAACGGCTTTCACATCGGAACTGCTGCCTGATGGCGTCTGGAGGAAATAACCTGGATATCCGCTGAATGACCGAAGACGCGCGACGACATCTTCTTTCTCCTCCAGGCTCAGTTTTCTCCAGTATGATGCCCCCCTGTGAACTGAATCATCCGCAAGGGAGTTATCCAGAGCGGCCAGGGTAAGCCGCGTGTATTTTCCCTGCTCCTGCAATGAGGGCGAAGCAGAATAAAAATATCCGCCGCCTTCTCCATTATCACCATGGCAAAATGAGCATCGTTGCTGGTACCTGGCTTCACCATTCAGGATATCAGCCGTGATCTCGGATTTATTTAGAAGGTAATACCCGGGATCGAGTATCGTATTTGCGGAAAGCTCACGTTGTACGTCCTGCTGGTCGCCATTCCATTCATATTTCGGACCTGACCGGTAGGGGTCAGTTCCGGAAGCATTTCTTTCGAATAGCTTTTCTCCGCTATCATACATCATCTCCTGGCCGCTTTGAACCATATCAATGGCATAACCCATGGGTTCCGATAACGCCAGGCTCCACTTCCAGACATCTTTTGAGTTCTCGTTCCGTTCGAATGTGAAAGTTATTTCATCATTGCTGCGCTGAGAAGTCCATCCGGCTGTGTCCCCGTCTTTTAACGGATCGGCCGGGCCGTTATACAACCAGTTCCCCTTCGAGGCGTTGTTGGTATTATCTTTCCAGGTGGTCAGGATATAAAGATTCTCGTGATCATATGCTGCTTTTAATACCAGTTCTGCGGGCTGTCCCTGGTTAAAATCGGCCAGTCCGTTGTACATTCCATTTACGTTTAACAATCCGTCGTCGGGCGAAAGCTGTTCTTTCTCAATGTCGGTTACCTCCACTTCCACATAATCGGCAGTCGTCCAAAAGCCTGCGTTGGTTGTGTTTGGGGGGATATCCGCCCAGGCAGCTTCAAGGCTGGAGGTAAGCTCCGGTGTTTGGGGAACATATATTTCTTTCTGAAAATACGTACAGGAAAATGTGAATAAGATTATTACCGAAATCGCGCTTGTTTTTGCGTACCGTTCCATGCTGTTGTACCGTATTTATATTTAAAAAATCCTTTCATCCGGGTATCAAATAAAAATTTTCAGGCTTAATGTTCGGCTGAGATATATATCATTGGGCCGAAAATTTTGATTAAACAAATTTGCTTTAATCGTATTTCAAGGACAACTCAGGTAGTATGATGTAATCTGCCGTAGAAATGATATATATTTTCTGATTTTTGATATAAGGCAAAAAAAAATTGATATTAATCACGAAATAGTACCCTAGATTTCCGAATATTCATAACTTTGCGTTTTGTCTTTTCACCCCGGTTAAAACCGGTATTTCAATCTTGAGATGGCAATATTTCTGAATGATTACAAGTGCCTCGATTGCAGGAAATGTTTCCGTAAGAACGAATTATTCAGGCTTTTAAAGGACGAAGAGCTTGAACTGGTCAATGAGAACCGGATGGAAGTTCATTTTAAGCAGGGCGAGGTTATTTTTAAGCAAGGCTCGCCGATGACCCATATCGTAATTCTAAATGAGGGTATGGCAAAATCTTACATTGAAGGCCTCCGTGATAAAAACCTGATCCTTAGTATTGTCAAGCCCTATGAAATCAATTGCGGACCCGGAATATATGTCGATAACCGGCATCATTGTTCGCTGATGGCAATCTCCGAAACAGATGCCTGTTTTATCGATGCAAATGCCTTTAAAAAAGCAGTCAGGCTGAACACGAAATTTGCCGAAGAGTTCATAAAATATCTCAGTGCCAGGACGATCGATTCATTTCAACGATTCATAACGATTACACAGAAAAACATGGAGGGAAGGATTGCAGATGCGCTGCTATACCTGCATAAAAATGTGTACGAAAACGGTTCCATTAAAAATCTCTCAAAACAGGATATAGCCGATTTTACGGCCATGACGCGTGAAAGCGCTATCCGTGTCATGAAAGAATTCAAGGATGAAGGGATTATCGATGAAAGAGATAAGGAAATCCTTTTGCTGAACGAATCCACCCTTAATAAATATGCTGAGCTGGGATGATGGCGCATATTTGGCTCCCAGTAATCTTGCGGCAGGCTACATTTGCAGGTAAAAATTCATAAT
>DATDPY010000142.1:0-7544 GCA_035292565.1 Cyclobacteriaceae bacterium
CAACAAATGGCTGCTTCCGAAATTACTGCACCTGGTAGCCATGACCAGGAACCAGGAATTGTTTATGATGAGCATCTTCCTGATTTGTCTCGCCATTGCGTTACTGACCTCACAACTGGGAATGTCGCTCGCCTTCGGAGCTTTTCTGGCAGGGTTAATGATCTCCGAGTCGGAATACAGTCATAATGCTTTTGGAAACCTGATCCCGTTCAAGGATACTTTCACCAGTTTTTTCTTTGTTTCCATCGGTATGCTGCTCGATCTTTCGTTCGTGATAGATAACTATATGCTGGTATTAACTTCTGTATTGTTATTACTATTTTTAAAATCGGTTATCGGAGGAGCCACCGGGTTCGCGCTTGGTCATACTTTCCGGGGTTTTGTTCTGATTGGTCTGACGATAAGCCAGGTGGGTGAGTTTTCATTCATCCTCGCCAAGATCGGACTGGATTATGCTATCATCGACAATTACTATTACCAGCTTTTCTTATCAGTATCAATTATTACCATGGCCCTTACTCCATTCCTCATCAGGATATCGTCCCCGCTGTCGAACCTATTATTAAAATTACCACTTCCTAAATTTTTAGTGGAGGGACTTTTTCCCCTGAAGGAACTCGATATTCCGGATTTTATAAACCATCTCGTCATCATTGGAAAAGATTCAAGCGCTCTGAAATTATCTGTCATGGCCACCCATTATAATCTTCCCCATGTATCCATCATCTTTGACCCGGTGATTGCCAAAAGCAAGCTCGACAGCGGTGAACCGGTAGTTTATGGCGATGCAGTGAACGAACCGATATTGCGCAAAGCGCATGTGGAAAAGGCTGATGTGGTCGTCATATCGATCGGAAGCCTAATTCCTTGTATGGCCATCATCGAAAAAGTCAGGAGGTTAAATAATCATGCCCATATCCTTGTGAGGTCCAAACATGTTGAAGATATCGAAGAATTGTACCGGGTTGGCGCCGACCAGGTGTTTGCAGAGAAACTTGAATTGGCCATCGACTTGTTTAACAGAGTGCTGGTAAAACGGCTTTATCCCCAAAAGGATATTAACAGGATGCTCACGCATATCCGCAGTATGAACCTTGGAGATTTTATGGAAAAAGATTCTGTGCACAAATCATCAATACTGGATGAATTGACGAATATCAACATTTCAGCTATCCATGTTGAAAGCAAATCGGATGCCGACGGAAAGTCGATCAAGGACTTACAACTTAGAAAAAAAACCGGAGTCACGGTTCTCGTCATTAAGAGGGGTGAAGAGATTATTGGGCATCCCGGTCCCGATACGGTTCTTCTTTCAAATGACATTGCGTATGTGATCGGGAATCCCGAGCAGATTAATATTGCATCGGAGCTGTTTATGAAGGAACCGGTGAAGTATTTGTAAGCTGCCGAAGCTTTAGCGAAGATGGTGAGCTTTAATCGCTCCATAAATCAAATCCGTCATCCACCTCAAAATCCCGGAAGAGTTATTGGTCAGTAAAATAATAACTATCCCTTCATCCAACCGACGGTCGAAATGAGTGCGGAAACCTTCCAATTCTCCACTATGGAAAATATGCTTCGGATTCTTTGGATCGATTTCCCAGCCAAAGCCGTAAAATACCGTGCTGTCGTTATTTAAGAGGAACGGCTCAAAGGCGAGCTTCTGGATATTATCTTTAAGGATTGACCCTGAAGACAGTGCCAAATGCCAGCGGTACAGGTCTTCAACATTGGAGAATATACCGCCTCCGCCGGTCGTGCGGAAACGATAGTCTGTTATGGCGCTGTCTGCCCCATATCCAACCGCCCGGTTTTTTACCCGTTTTGCATTTTCATCATATACAACGGTATATTTCAGGCCGGCCTTTTCAAAAGCATTCTCCTTCAGGAATTCTGCAAAGGATTTTCCGGAAATTCTTTCGGTCAGGATCGATAACAAAACGTAACCTGAGTTGCTGTAGCTATACCGGCTTCCCGGCACGAATTCGAGGCTGTCGATTTTCAGGAGAATCTGAAATACATCATGATTATTGAATCCCTCACGCGGTTCGGTGAATTCATAGTAATCCGGAATTCCGCTGGTATGGGTGAGGAGGTGCCTGAATGTAATATTATCATAGGTGGGAGGGAGCTCCGGGATAAATTTTCTGATCCTGTCGTCGGGGCTGATTCTGCCATCCTGGATGAGTAACAGAATGGCCGTGGCAGTAAACTGTTTGCTGACGGAAGCCAGGTAGAACATTGTTTTTGTGGATAGCGGCAAATTATGCTGTCGGTCGGCCAATCCGAATGCGCCTTTATATATAATGCCTGCGGAATCAGCCACAAGCACCTGTCCGTCAAAATGTCCCGAATCATGGTATTTCTGATTGAGTTCGGCTATCCGTGCGGCTGTTTCTGCGCGGGCATTTTGAGAATAAACCTGCTGGCGGCAGATGATGAAAAACAGGAATAGGAATAAGATTGAGACTCTATACCCCGTCGGAAGGCTATAGCCGTCCGACGGGGTATTAATTAACCCATTTTTTGATCTATTTTCGAGTCTTTTTACCATTCCCCGAAGTAATACGAAATCCCAGAATCCTCAAATAAACATATTAACAAATAAACATTTATTCTACTCATACCTCAGGGCATCAACCGGATTTTTCAACGCGGTTTTCAACGATTGGTAACCCGTGGTCAGCCAAGCGGTAAGGATGACCACGAAAAAAGATACCACATAAATCCAAATGGAAATTTCTGTTTTGTAAGCAAAATTCCTGAGCCATAATTGCATGAACCACCACGAAACTGGTACTGCTATGACGAAACCAATGATAATGATCTTTGAAAAACTCCCGGATAACAGGATAAAAATCCGGCGTGTGGAAGCCCCGAAAGTCTTCCGGATCCCGATTTCCTTGGTCCGCTGAGATGTTATGTAAACAGCCATTCCAAACAAACCCAGCAAGGCGATAAAGATGCTGATCAGGGAAAAGAAGCTGAAGATCGACTGCGCATAGGCTTCATTTTTATAAAGCTGGTCATAAGATTCATCCATAAAGGAATAATCGAATGGAAATTCGGAAAACTCTTTCCACGATTCTTCGATCTTCTTTATTGTGGATGGAATATCCGCACCTTCAATTTTTATGGCAATGTAATTTGTACCGAAGGATCTTTGATGGAAAGATGGAATGATCACGAACGGCCTTATCTTTTCATGCATCGATATGTAATGGTAATCATTTACGACTCCGACCACCTTTGTGGGGATTCCTGAATTGCCCCACACTTTTAGTGTTTTGCCCAGCGGATCATTCCAGCCCAGATTTTTCATCGCTTCCTGGTTGATTACCAGGCTGAGGGAATCGGAGGGAAGGTCGGGGTCGAAATACCTGCCCATAACCATCTGCAATCCCAATGTGTTGGCATAATCTTCGTCCGCGAAAATAACATCCAGCAATACGTTATCTTCATAGCCTTCCGGCCGGAATTGCATATTGCTCTGGCCCTTCCCCGGAACTGAAAAAGAAGCGGAAACGGACTTCACATCCGGGTATTTCAGGAGTTCCTGTTTAAAGGTTTGTAACTTTCCTTTAAGTAACGCGGCGTTATTCACAACCAGGATATTTTCCTTGTTGAATCCGAGGTTTTGATTCCTGACATATTCAAGCTGCCGGTTTACAAGGAATGTACTGGAAATGATCATTATGGAAATTGCAAACTGAAATACCACCAGGCCATTACGGAAGATTTTTTCATTCCGGCTTGTTGTTTTTTTTCCTGTAAGCGCCTTGACCGGCTGAACCGAGGTAATGTAAAATGCCGGGTATAATCCTGATATAATTCCTAGTATTAGAACAAATCCCAGGAACAATAATGGATCAGAGTAACCTCCGAAAATCATTAATGTCAGGTACTTCCCTGTAAATTGATTGAATGCGGGTATTACGAGGTTAGCGATTATAATTCCCAGAATTGCGGCAATAAAGGATATTACTGTCGATTCTGCCAGAAGCTGTGCGATTAGTTGGTAGCGCCGGGAACCAAGCGCTTTTTTTATACCGATCTCTTTTGACCGTATAACCGCCTTGGATGTGGAAAGGTTAATGAAATTCACACAGGCAATCAGGATTATAAAAATACTGACTATCGTTAGGATCCTGTTATATTGAATATTGGAATTGGGTTCCCATTCCCCGGTAATATTCGATCTGAGGTGAATATCGGGCAGGTGCTGGACAAAGGATTCCCATATATTTCCCTCTGCAACCCATGAATCGAATTTCTCGCCACCCATATTTTTTCGATAAATTCCAGGCAGTTTTTCGAGTACTCCATCAATATTTTTATTTTCCCGGATAAGTACGTAAGTACGGAATCCATTATTCCACCAGTTATCCGCGTGACTGAACGGAATATTTTCATTGGATACGATCATGTCAAAATGAAAGTGAGATTGGACGGGTATATCGCTTATAACAGCCCTGATTTCGAACGGAGAAAATTCCGGGCCGAGGTTTACCATTAAGGGTTTGTTTAATATTTCGGGAAAATTTTTCATGTCCGGGAAAAACAGGTGAACTGCCGATTCCATTAATATGACGGTACCCGGCTCCTTCAATGCAGTCCGTGGATCACCTGCCAGGATATTCAGCGTGAATACATCCAGCAGGGAACTGTCGGCAGTCATGATGTCTAATAACATTGGGTCGCGTTCTGATCCTTCCTCAGATTTTACATAAAACTTACTGCCAAGCATCCGAACTACAGCTTCAATTTCCGGGCAGGTATTTACCAGTTCCTGGGCAAGCAGGGAAGTAGTATAGGTTTGTGTAAATTCAGTATCTCCCATCTTTCCATGAAGCCCGATCCGGTAGATCCTCTTGGCCTTGTCATTATAATGGTCATAATTCTGGTCATACCTTACATATAGAAAAATCAGGAGGCTAACGATGATCCCGACAGTAAGGCCAAGGATATTGATTGAAGTAAGCAGGCGTTGTTTGAGAAGATACCGAAGGGCGATTTTAAAATAATGGAGTATCATGTGTATTGAGCTAATTCTAAAAGTAAGTTTTGAAAATCATGATGTTACAAAAGAATAATTGAGATATTCCTGGCGGATCTGTGTCAAAATCAGACAATTATTGTTCATTTTCAAACATTTAACACCGATTCCGAAAGACCCCGTCAGACGGTTATAACCGTCTGACGGTATCTCCTCCTCGGAGTCTCCAACGTATTATAGAAATCCCAAATCTGTGCACCTCCCCGTACGGAAATGAACAGTAAATATAAGAGCATATAAGTTTTCTTATCGCTTTCGAAGCTTTACGATACTGGCATGATTTTTATTACTACATTTAGGAAAATATTATTGATCATGAAGAAATACCAACTGGGAGAATTTGAAGAGATCGTTATGCTTACGGTTGCCCTTTTGTATAAGGATGCCTATGGAGTGTCCATAAAAAAGGAAATCGAAAACAGGACTTCAAGGAAAGTCAGCGTGGGGGCGTTGCAGACTGCATTGAAACGGCTGGAACTGAAAGGCTACCTGAGATCATCAGAAGGCGAGGCTACAGAGATCAGGGCCGGCCGGCCGAAAAGATATTTCCAGGTAACCGCCACGGGAAGCAAGGCTATTGCCTACACCAAGAGCATCCGGGAAGAATTGTGGCGCGCGATTCCTGAGATGGCTCTGAAACTTGAGACAGTCAGATGATCACTGGTTTTGAAAAATACAAATAAAATATCACCCCCTCAACTATTTCTCGGGTTCTTTCGCTGGTTCTGCCACCCGGAGTTACGTGATTATATCGAGGGCGATCTGATGGAGCTTTATCACGAAAGGTGCGAGCGGAAGGGAATACGTTACGCGGATCTGATATTTATCCTCGATGTCTTCTTTTTGCTCAGGCCGGGCATTATCAAGCCGATCAAAGGAAATAATCATTTAATCATTTACGGTATGTATAAAAATTATCTCATCATCGGTTGGAGAAACATTTTAAAAAACAAAGCTTTTTCCACGATCAATATTTTTGGGGTTGCCATCGGACTGGCGGCGTGCATACTCATTCTTGAGTTCATCGTTTTTGAAATGAGCTTCGACCGGTTCCATTCAAAACTGGATCGCACGTACCGCATCACCAACGATCGTTTTCAGAACGGAAAGCTCATCCAGCACGGCACCATCATGTATCCCACCATCGGGCCCGTGATGGCCAAAGATTTTCCGGAAATCGAGGATTATTCGCGCTTGATGCCGGCTGGAGATCTTAACGTAATCATTGACGACAGAAACTTCCGCAGTAACAGGGCACATTTTGTGGATGAAAGATTTTTCAGGGTTTTTGATTTCCGCCTGCTGGCCGGAGACAGGGCCACCCTGCTGAGCACACCTAATACCACCGTATTGACGGAAAGTACGGCGCGGAAATTTTTTCAGTACGATGGGGATGATCTGAGCGCCCTGCTAGGGAAAACGTTTCTATGGGGTTTGTGGGGGACCGATCCAAGACCTTTTGAAGTGACGGGGATCATTGAAAATATCCCGGTCAACTCCCACATACAGTTTGATGTCCTGGTTTCCTATTCGACCTTGCTTACATTTGGTCAGGATGCAGATAATAACTGGACCTGGTCAGATATGCGCCATTATCTCGTACTCAAACACGGTGCCGATCCGAAACGGCTTGAAGCGAAGTTCCCCGGTTTCAGCGAACGGTATTTTCAGGGGGATAAAGTCTCCGGCAGCATTGAGAAGTTTTATCTCCAGCCTCTGAAGGATGCCCATCTTTACTCCGACTATGAATATGACATCGCGGTAACGGCAAGCGGCAAAGCCGTATGGTCGATGCTGGTGGTTGCCGGCTTTATTCTCGTCATCGCCTGGATCAACTACATTAACCTCACCACGTCTAGGGCCATAGACCGCGCCAGGGAAGTCGGCTTGCGCAAGGTCATGGGTGCATTTAAAACACAACTGATCAGGCAATTCATTTTGGAATCAGTCCTTACTACGATTATCGCCTTCATGCTGGCAGTAGCTATCGTCTTCTTGTTCCAATCGATATTCAACGAAATTGTCGGCAGCAATCTTTCATGGAAATTGTTACTGACTCAAATGAATACACGGCAGTTATTATGGTCAGGCGTTTTGCTGGCCGGGGGAGCGGTTCTTGCAGGATTCTATCCGGCCTTCATCTTATCCAGTTATAAGCCCGTTACGGTTCTTAAAGGGCAGTTCACCCGCTCACGCGCCGGCAACTTTTTCAGAAGGACATTGGTCGTGTTTCAGTTCACGGCATCGACAACTCTCATCGCCGGCACCCTGATCGTCTCGCGGCAAATCGATTTTATGAATTCAGCCGATCTGGGAATCAACCTGAAGAATATTATGGTTGTGAAGCCGCCCGAATTATCGGAAAGTGATTCCACATTTTATGGCAGAGTGGAGTATTTCAAACACGAACTTGCACGGATTCCCGGGGTGGTGAACGTAACCACTTCGTGGCGCCTTCCCGGTGACCGGCTGGGCAGGGTTTTTAACC
>DATDPY010000143.1:0-3521 GCA_035292565.1 Cyclobacteriaceae bacterium
ACAGGACTCGGTGCTCTAACCCCAGTGGGTAATAATATTCCTGAGTTCTGGAATAACCTAATATCCGGGGTCAGCGGCGCCGCGTTCATCACAAAATTTAATACGGAAAAATTCCGCACAAAATTTGCCTGCGAGGTAAAGAATTTTGAGGCCACGAAGTTCATCGACAGGAAAGAAGCAAGAAAGATGGACTTGTTCACTCAATTTGCAATGGTTGCCGCAGAGGAGGCAATAAACGACTCCGGCGTTGATATTCAAAAAATTGATACCGATAAGGCAGGTGTGATTTGGGCTGCCGGCATAGGTGGTCTGAAAACCTTTGAGGAAGAGATCACCAGTTATGCCATAGGTGACGGCACGCCGCGTTTTAGTCCGTTTTTCATTCCGAAAATGATCCCGGATATCAGCGCGGGGTATTTATCGATCAAATACGGATTCAGGGGACCCAACTTTGCAACGGTATCCGCCTGCGCATCATCCACTAATGCGATCATCGATGCCTATAATTACATTTGCCTCGGCAAGGCGAATATCATGATCACAGGAGGATCTGAAGCAGCCATCACCGAAGGAGGGATCGGGGGATTCAGTTCGATGAAGGCCATCTCTGAGCGAAATGATTCTCCGGAAACAGCCTCAAGGCCGTTCGACAAAGACAGGGATGGATTCGTGATGGGCGAAGGAGCCGGCGCCCTGATTCTCGAAGAGTTTGAACATGCCAAAGCCCGGGGAGCGAAAATATATGGTGAGATTGCAGGAAGCGGCATGTCGGCGGATGCCTACCATATCACCGCCCCACACCCTGAAGGAATCGGAGCCCAGAAGGTAATGTCATTTGCCCTGGAAGACGCTGGAATGTCTCCTGATGAAATCGACTATATCAATGTCCATGGCACCTCAACTCCGCTCGGCGACATAAGCGAAACCCTTGCCATTAAAAAAATATTTGGCCCTGCCGCCTATAAAGTGAACATTAGCGCCACTAAATCGATGACCGGCCATCTCCTGGGAGCCGCAGGTGCAGTTGAAACTATCATCTGTGTTCTCTCAATCATTCATAGCGCGGTTCCCCCGACGATCAATCATTTCACCGATGATGATCAAATCGATAAAAAATTAAATCTGACATTTAATAAAACCCAGGAAAGGAAGGTTAATGTGGCCATGAGCAACACATTTGGATTTGGAGGTCACAACACTTCCGTGATCATTAAGAAATTTACCTGATGTGCATACCCTTTCTGCCAGAATTTTATCGTTTTTACGTTTATCAAAAGATGATAGAGACCTGGCCAGGGCGATTAAATTAATCTTGGGTATACGCCCCACCAATGTAAAATTATATCGCCTGGCCACCCAACACAGTTCTATTGCAAGGGAAAATATCGGAGGGATAAAAGAATCAAACGAACGTCTTGAATACCTCGGCGACGCAATTTTAAGCTCTGTGGTTGCCGATTATCTTTTTAAACGTTACCCGTATAAGGAAGAGGGATTTCTGACAGAGATCCGTTCCCGGATCGTCAGCCGCGACTCGTTGAACTTATTGGGAAAAAAGATCGGGCTGTATAAGATCATCGCATTTTATGATCCGGCCAGGCACCAGCAGAGTTATAAATCGATCATGGGCGATACCCTGGAAGCGATGATCGGGGCCGTATACCTTGATAAGGGTTACGTTCGGTGCAAAAAAATCATCCTGAATAAATTGCTGCTCCCGTACCTTGATATTGAAAGCATTGTTCAGAATAACCCCAATTTTAAGAGCAGGGTGATCGAATGGGCCCACAGGAATAATAAATCCATCCGGTTTATCATCCTCGATGTTGTCGAGTACAAGCATTATAAGGAATTTATTGCCCAGGTGGTTATCGATGAAAAACCTGCGGGAAAAGGTTCGGGGTATAGTAAAAAAAATGCCGAGCAGGAAGCTGCTTCCAAGACCTGCGAAATGTTGAATATTTAATACCTGGCTTTATTGGATAAGATCATTAAAATAGGCGGCGCTTCAATCAATCAGACTCCCATCAATTGGGAACACAATACCGGCAATATCATCGCTGCGATCGGGGAAGCGCGCAGACTGAATATCGAAATCCTTTGCCTGCCGGAACTTGCAGTAACAGGCTATGGATGCGAGGATCTTTTCCTGAGCACCTGGCTGCCTGAAAAAGCCTCAGCTATGCTGGAGAAAGTGATCCCGGCCTGTCATGAGATCATTGCTGTTGTCGGTCTTCCGGTCCGGGAAAAAAATAGGTTGTATAACTGTGCGTGCGTGATCCGGGATAGGAAACTCATTGGAATATATGTAAAAAAGTTCCTGGCGAATGAAGGCGTGCATTATGAGCCCCGGTGGTTCAGCCCAAGGCAGTCTGAGGATACCATTGAAATTTCTTTGTTGGGAGAAAAAATTCCTTTCGGTGATTTCCAGTTTGATTACAGAGGTGTTAAGATCGGTTTCGAAATATGTGAGGATGCCTGGGCTGGCCCGGACCGGCCCGCTTGCCGGCTTTTGGATATGGGTGTGACCCTCATCCTTAATCCGAGTGCTAGTCATTTTTCCATGGGAAAAGCCTTGCAGCGCTTCGACCTTGTAAACAAAAGTTCACGTGAATTTAAATGCACATACCTGTATGTTAACCTCCTGGGAAACGAAGCCGGAAGGATGATCTATGACGGTGAAATCCTTATTGCCCAGGAGGGTCGAATGATCAGTTCCAATAAATTGTTGTCATTCAGGGATATCAACATTGTATCGGCTGACATAAATTTTTCCAGGCCTGCTTTAACCGGGGCTTCAGGTAATCCGAATAATTATGACCGAAATGAGGAATTTACTTCGGCGGCTTCCCTGGGCCTGTTTGATTACCTTCGTAAGAGCAGGAACAAAGGATTTGTTATTTCGCTCAGCGGCGGGGCCGATTCATCATGCTGTGCGGTATTGGTCAGCGAAATGGCAAAGCGCGGAACCGGCGAGCTTGGGATCGCGGGATTCCTGGAAAAACTCGGCAGGCCGGATATCATGGAAAGTGTTAAGGACCTTTCCCCGGAAGCAGCGGTGAAGAAAATCGTTGCTCAGATCCTGGCATGCGCTTATCAGGGTTCTGATAATTCATCAGAAGAAACCCTCGCATCGGCCAGGGCGCTCACGGAAAGCATCGGAGCGGGATTTTATTCCTGGGAGATCGCCCATGAAGCCAATTCCTACCGCGAAAAAATTGAAAAGGCGCTAAACCGGCCCCTCACTTGGTCCGAAGACGATATTGCTCTCCAAAATATCCAGGCAAGGGCCAGGTCGCCGGTCATCTGGCTTCTGGCAAACCTGAACCGGTCGATCCTGATCACCACATCGAACCGGAGCGAGGGGGATGTCGGATATGCGACGATGGATGGAGATACGAGCGGAAGCCTCGCTCCAATCGCGGCTGTCGATAAGCATTTTCTCAGGCAATGGCTGCGATGGGCCGAAAAAGAGCTTAATTATCCAGCGCTTGCCCATGTAAACCGGCTAGTTCCAACAG
>DATDPY010000144.1:0-6220 GCA_035292565.1 Cyclobacteriaceae bacterium
TCACTATGTGCAAAAATGGGATACTCCAATGCTGGTGATCCATGGCGCAAAAGATTTCAGGGTGCCTGAGAACCAGGCCATGGAAGCATTTACGGCTCTGCAAATGAAAGCCATCCCGTCGAGGTTCCTGTATTTCCCGAATGAAAATCACTGGGTCCTTACACCGCAGAACAGCATACTATGGCACCGGGTATTTTATGAGTGGCTCGACAGGTGGCTGATGAAATAAGATATCACCGTTCCCCGGTTTGGCATTCTAATAATATGCTCCGCGCCTTAAATTATTGACACATGTGAGTATCTTTTTGGGCAATAAACTCAACATTCTCCGGAATTATTAGTAAATTTTGCATAAAGCGATATATCACCTTTAAAATGTTTGCGATAGACCGGGATTTTATCAGGCTCTTATACGATTCCCACCGGAATACCGATGATCTTCCGTCGCGCACTTCTATCGGGAATTTTACCGATGGGCTCCTTGAACTGTTGTTCCCGCAACTGAGCGAAAAGCATTTTATTAGCCTTAATGAATTTGATGTTTTTGCCAATTCGCTTTATAATGAATTGTATGGCATTTTACTCAGACTGCAATCCAAACTCGACAAGCCTGCCGAACAGGCTGCCCAGGACTTCATGAAAAATCTTCCCGGTATTTATCAGGCCCTCCTCACTGATGCACAGGCCATTCATGAAGGCGACCCTGCGGCATTAAGCATCGACCAGGTGATCCGGACCTACCCTGGATTCTATGCCATAGCATGCTACCGGATCGGAAATAGTTTATGCAAATTGAATATCCCGTTGATCCCACGCATTCTTACAGAAAATGCTCATAACAAAACCGGAATTGATATTCATCCTAAAGCTGAGATTGGCGAAAATTTTTGCATCGATCATGGAACCGGGATCGTCATCGGCGAAACCACCGTCATCGGTGCGAAAGTAAAGTTATATCAGGGTGTGACTCTGGGGGCGCTGAGCGTGAAAAAATCGATGGCTAAAATTAAGCGTCACCCGACTATTGAGGATAATGTCGTGATTTACGCTGGCAGCACCATCCTGGGAGGGAATACGGTAATCGGTAAAAACAGCATCATTGGAGGGAATGTCTGGATCACGGAAAGCATTCCGCCCAATTCCCAGGTCTTTCATAAGCCCCAGATCGAAGTCCGGAAGGGAGATGAGAAAAATTATGTGATTGATTCTATTTAATCGATTTTTTTAACTGCATATTTTTTAACCGAATTGTTTTTTTAAGCTGATACTTTTTTATGGACGAGCTCCTTGATCTGACCCATATTATCAGGCATCACAGTCAGCGAAGCCTTCAACTGGTGAACCAGAATTTCAGGAAGAATGGGAAATCCAGGGATAATATCTTGTTTGCATTAATCGCCAGGGGGAAAGTTACTACCGATGAAGACGCCGCCAGGATCCTGCTGAACACGAATCCCGGAAACAGAAATTACAGGAACGCGAAATCCAGACTCAGGCAGAAACTGATGAATCATCTTTTTTTCCTCGACCTTGATAAAAACTGCTATTCTGAATTCAAAAAAGTATATTATGATTGCATCCTGAAGTTATGCCAGTTGAAAATTCTAGCCATGGAAGGAAAAGCCTGGATGGCAGTTAAGCGAGTCCCTGCTCTCGTAAAGACGGCGATGGATTTCGAACTGGTTGAAATCGCACTCGAAGGATTGCTTCTTCTCAGGAATGAATATTCATTAATGGGGAAATACAATATCCAGAACCAGCTCGAAAACCAAATAAACGGGATCAAGCCCTTTCACAAGACAATTATCGAATGCGAGGCCTTGTACTACGATACCCTTGTAGTCATCAACAAATCACAGAAATCCTGCGGAAAAATAATAGACGCCCTGCCTGTCCGGATCCAGCAAATCCATAACGCTTCAGCCCGGTTTAACAGTCGCCGGCTGGACGTGCTGTCGAAATTGCTTTCCCTGTATTCACATCGACTGCACCACCGGATTGAAGATATTCTTGCGGTATGTAATTACCTGGAAGAGAAATATATCCCCGTTGATAAAAAGCAGATCCTTATTAATATTGATCCGGGCATCATCGCCACATTTAAGCTCGATGCTTTTTACAGAATGAAAGAGGGACAGTTATTCGAAACATATTGTCGTCAAAAGGCCGGCCTTTTTTCCCCGGCTTCGCCTGACTGGTTTACTTTCATGGAATATTGGTTCCTGCTGCTGATGAAAGAAGGAAGGAATGACAACGCCGTGGAAATCTTTAAGAAAGTTAAGGCTAACCGTTATTATAACATCCTCGAATGGAATATCAGGGAACGCTGGATGATTTACAGGACTTATTTATGCTATATTGCCAGCTGCAGGACCGTAAAGTGGGGTTTTAATCCGGAAAAGTTCCTTTCCCTGAAGCCCGATTATCCAAAGCAATACAGCAGCTACGGCTTTGCAATTCTCCTTGTCCAGTTACTGTTTGCATTGAAAGATGGTAAAATTAATTTGATCACGAGTTATCTCGGGGAGATGCAGAAATATAATTCTGCCCACCTCGATAAACGCCACAATTACCGGAACAGTATATTCATCAGGATGCTTGAAATAATGGTCGAAATGGATTTTGATCATGAAAGTATAAAAGAAAAAGATTCGATGTACCGCCAGAAATTAAAGGAGAGCTTTGGCTTTGCCGATCCCGCCACTGAACCCGAGGTGATCCCTTATGAGAAATTGTGGGATCATATACTTGCCATCTTAAGCTCGGACAAGCACTATCTCCATTTCCGGTTCTATCATAGCCAGGAAATATAAGGAACCGGAAAACAGCTTTCTTGACAGGCTCCGACATATTGCCTTTACCGGTCCATAATTATTACTGAGAGCATTAATCAGTATCAATCTTTATGTCGAAAGTAAACATTATCAGGAAAATTTAACTAACAACATATATTGGTTGATTATGAAATGCTGAAAAACTTAACTATTCTAAATATGTCACCATTTTGACAATCATATCATTCTAATCAATTACTGATTTAGCTTTTATCCCATAAGGATATGATATTGGTAGCCATTTGGATAATCAAGGAATTAAATCCCATAGGGATGTAATAATTAGATTAGTTCTTTAAATAAATACAGTTCATCATAGGCAATCTCGAATTCTTCGAGCATTGCTTTATACTCTTCCAAAAAAGATATTTTCCGGTGATGAATTTCCTGATTCAATATGTATGTAATTACCCTGCGGACATCCGATTTCGAGTAAGAAAATGCTGTATTTTACAGCAAATACTGATTGGTTGTGGATTTGGGTGTATGTATTTGTATTGGCCATAGCTGTGATTTTATTGCGTCCCTAAGGGACTTGATGTAAACTTTCCAAATAGCTACCGATCTTTAGTCCCTACGAGACTTAATACAATGAACAAAATCATTTGGTCACAAAATAAGCATTAATCGCAACTTATTCGGTTTTAATACACTTAACTGTTATGTAGCCTGATGCATCGATTTTATCTTTGTGATACAATTTAATGCCCTGAGTATTAATATTAAGCCGTATTATCCGCCCTGCACCTGATAATCCCTGATAAATATTCATATTTGCTGAAGCCTTTTGAATTTCACAGGTTATGAAAATAAATGACATACTTGGGAAATTTCTCGTCTGGAGGATAAGAAATGTCAGCACCAGGAATTTTGTAATTTTATTGAGCGTGCTGATCGGGTGCATTTCCGGACTGGCAGCGGTGATCCTGAAAACCACGGTTTACATTATCCAGGAATTCCTCACAGGCGGGCGTTACCATGAATATTTTTTCCTGATCTACCCGCTGGCGGGGATTGTGCTCACCATAATTATTTCACGATATTTCCTGAGGGAAAAAATGGGTCATGGGATCACGGATATCATATTTTCCATTTCAAGGAAATCAAGTCAGGTTGAGGGGTCAAAAACCTATTCAAGAATGGTAACCAGTTCGGTTACTGTCGGCTTTGGCGGTTCGGTAGGCCTTGAAGCCCCCATTGTTGTTACGGGCTCGGCCATCGGGTCAAATGTCGCACAATTCCTTCACCTCGATTATGCGAACCGAACCGTACTCGTTGCCTGCGGCGCAGCAGCATCAATTTCTGCAATTTTCAATTCTCCTATCGCCGGCGTGCTTTTCTGCTTCGAGGTTTTAATGACCGATATGCCCATCATTGGTTTTATTCCGCTCCTGATTGCATCGGTATCCGGCTCCCTGGTTTCCCTTGCGCTCCTGGGAGATGATATCCTGTTCGCTTTCCACCTTAACGAATCGTTAAGAACTACGGATATCCCCTATTATATCATACTGGCCATTATCACCGGAATGGTTAGCCTGTATTTTACCCGGATGAATTACTGGATTGAACGGAAGATCCGGCGGTTCAGGAACTTTCTGGTGAGAGGGATCGTCGGCGGCATTTTACTGGGATTAATTATTTATTTTTTCCCGTCCATATACGGGGAGGGGTATGATACGATTAAAGCTGTATTGAACGGTCAGGAATTCCGGATGATGAATACGATGGGATTTATAATGCCGGAAAACTCCCTTTTCCCCATCCTTTTTCTTACCGGCATTATCCTGATCAAGCCGATCGCCACTTCATTGACGATAAGCGCAGGAGGCAGCGGGGGAATATTTGCCCCATCCCTGTTCCTCGGCGGAATTACGGGCTTACTCTTCTCCACAGCGGTGAATGCCATCACCGGTGGGGCATTGCTGAATCCTGCCATATTCACCCTCATTGGCATGTGCGGAGTAATGAGCGGTGTTTTACACGCCCCGCTCACAGCCATATTCCTTATTGCCGAAATCACCAGCGGGTACATGCTCATTGTGCCATTGATGATTGCTTCCGCCATTTCATTTTATACCATCATATATTTTGAAAGATTTTCGATTTATACCAAAAAACTTTACGAGAGCGGCGATTACGATCCTTATGACAGGGACAAACAGGTTTTGACCATACTTAACCTGAACAAACTGATTGAAACGGACCTCCTCCCGGTTAAGCCGGATCACAAACTCAGGGAACTTATCGGCCAGATCCGCAAATCAAGCAGAAATATTTTCCCGGTTGTAAACGAAAACCAGGAACTGGCGGGGATCATCACGCTCGATGATATAAGAGAAATCATGTTCGATGAAGAAGCCTGGGATAAAACAATCGTCAGAAACCTGATGCACACACCGCCTGATATTGTTGATGCACATGATGATATGAAGAAAGTAATGAAGAAATTTGAGTCAACCGGCGCATGGAACCTTCCCGTTATACAGGATGGAAAATATATTGGATTTGTTTCCAAATCAAGTATCTTCAGTGCCTACAGGGTTAATCTGCGTCGGAAATTCTTTGGATAATAACCTTCCGAAATATGATTATCCGGAATTTTATGTTGAATGGAAAAATTATTTATTTTTTTCATAACTATATAAAAATGAGATACTTATCCACAGCTTTTTAATTTGAACTTTAATTTATATGTGATTGAATATCAGATACTTGCATAAATAATTACTATTTGTGTTGATAACTATGGTAAATTGTGGAAATCTTATAGTACGAGTATTAGTTACTTATGACGGTACGGTGTTTGTATATTAACAGCCAGCCGTAGGAACACAGACCAACCCCGGATGTTTGGATTAATTTTTAAAATAAGAGCCGCAATAATAATATCGGTGATAAGCTGGCTGCTTTTTGCCGCCTCCTCTTCACTGGTTGTTTTTGTCCGCCTGAACCGAATCGACTATGAATTCCCTCTGCATCTGCCTAAATTCTTCTATGTAATTTTTTTTCTTTCTCTTTATTTATTTTTCAGATTGCTCATTCGCCGAAGGGAATTCATCAATCTGACCGAGCTCCTGTGGAGGATCTTCGCCACGGGAATGATTGTCACAATCATTTCATTGCTCATGCAGCTTTTCCAGGGTTCACTGAGTGAAAATAAATTCATAAATAACGATTACTTCAATTGCATATTTTTTAATATTAATTCGGGCCTGCTCACGGCCTTTCTCATCTCCACCTTTGTTGCCTGGGAGAAGCTGATCTTTTATCAGAAAACCAAAATGCTGATTTATTCATGGCGTGTATTTGTTTACTTCATGCTCGCTACCCTTGCGGTAACCTTTTTCAATCTCGATATCATTGGCCAGGGGTACCAGTATACGATC
>DATDPY010000145.1:0-11651 GCA_035292565.1 Cyclobacteriaceae bacterium
ACCACAGGGACCATCAAACTCCTGGATAACGTTATCCTGCATGTTGAAGCCGGGGCCACCCTGTACCTGAGCCAGTCGCGGGAAGATTTTATTCCCGGCTCCAGGACAATGATATTGGGAGAGAATGCACGGAACATTTCGGTGACGGGGAAGGGTACCCTTGATGGACTGGCAAAGTATGAATTTGTGGATATGCGCGGCCTGGATCCGGAGATCGCCGAGGAGATCGAGATTGCCAGGAAGGCTGGCATCGATATGAGACGTTATTACAGGACGGGAATGCAGACATTCATGTTCATCTTCAACAATTGTACAAACATTTTGCTCAGGGATATTACCGTGATCAATTCCCCTCTCTGGAATGTGCGGTTCAATGACTGCGACAGGGTGTATGTCCGCGGTGTTTATATCTATTCTGACCTTGAAAAAGGGGTGAATGCCGACGGTATCGATATCGTGTCTTCCAGGAATGTTACCATTTCGGATTCGGTGATCATCACAGCAGATGACGCCATAGTGATAAAAACGATTCCCCGGAATGACCGGCCGGCCAATCCTGCCGAAAATATTACCGTTACCAACTGCATATTATCCTCCTCATCCACCGCCCTGATGATCGGCACTGAAACCCATGCCGACGTAAAAGGTGTGAATTTCAGCCATTGTGTTATCCGGAACTCGAATAAAGGATTTGGGATAAACGTACAGGACGGGGCTGTTGTCAGTGATGTGATCATCAGCCACCTGACGATTGAAACCGGGCGGCGTCACTGGAACTGGTGGGGGAGTGCGGAGATGTGCAAGTTTGTATTAAAGAAACGGTCTCCCGAATCAAAATTAGGAGTGATACGGAATATCATGATCGATCATATTATTGCCCATTGCAGGGGGACCAGCACCATTCACGGGCTTGCTGAACAGCCCCTGGAGAATATCCGGATGAACGATATCCAGGTATTTATGGAACCTGAGGATGCCAAAGACAAACGGGCAACCCACGCATTGGAAATCAATCGGGTACGGGGCATTGTGATCAGGGATATGTCAGTAAATTGGATAGAGGAATACGCGGAACCCTTATGGAAAAGCGCTCTGGTACTGAATGACGTAAATGAATTCGAGTTGAGATCAATCACCGGAAGGCAGGGATTAAGGAACAGCGATGCTCCTGCCATTCTTCTGAATGAAGTTTCCGACGGAATTATTTATGATTCCCGGGCAGCATCGGGATGCGCGGCTTTTATCCATGTTCAGGGGGAAAATTGCCGGGATATCGTATTCAGGAACAACAATTTGGCCAGATCATCGAAGGGGGTAACCTATGCCAACGAAGGCCTGAAGAATCGTGTAAAGGAAAACTAATTCCGGATTATTCTGCAGGTCAGGATTGAAACCTGTCTTCCAGCCTGATCATGAATTTTTCAATTTGCCTTCTATGACGGAGGATATGGACGATGGCATGCTCTATGAGCTGTTCAATATCGTACCACTGATTCCACCGGGTTAGAATTTTTTTCGAGTTATCGGTCTCCTCAATTTCCATGTCAGTAAATTGGCCCAGGACCTTTTCGGTGTACTGAAATACCATGTCAAGGTCTTTCAGGTATTCTCCGGGCTCATTCCTGGGGATTTTATCCCTGTAAGTCAACCCGGGATGTTTAAGCCTGTCCATGACCAATGCATAGTTATAACCTGAGCCTACCACATGAGTAAGGATTGTTTGGACGGACCTGCAGTCTTCGTCTTTGGTTTGGTCATCAACTACGGCGGCCAGTTTTTTTACCGATATGTTTTGAATGATACTTTTAAGGTCGTCAATGGCCCGTTCGTATTCATCGAGCAATGCGCCGATGGCACCGGTCCGCGAGATGTAATTTTTCATATCACAATCACAAATAATTCTTGCCGTTAGCCGGTCATCATCACAACGAATTTCAGATTTCCGGAAACCTTGAATAAGCTCAGGCGGCAAATTGAATTTAATGCATTTTCAGATCATAAATAAAATTTATTTTTCTGGTATCTTCCGGACGGATCAGGGTCTCCCGGATTCTTATTGGTGGTAGAGGTTTATCTTTATAACAATGAATCGTTGCATTCTCCAATTCTTTGTTCTTCCAGACCATATCAACGATATATCCGCCTCTTGCCTTGAGCCCGGCAACTTTACCTGCAGGAAATTCATCAGGCAATGCCGGCAACAGGTGGATCTCATTCAAATGTGACTGAAGCAGCATTTCTGCGATGCATCCAGGAATTGAAGCTGTTGCATCGAGCTGGAAATGACAGAACATGCTGTCGTTTTCCTTGAAGAGGTCGTCGCGTTCCCAGTCGTAACTCGTATGCTGGAAGGTTGTAACATTTTCGAATCCCTCCTCAGTCAGAAGTTCGGTGAGGATCTTGTTCGCCCTGTTGCCCTCGTGAAGCCTGGTCCAGCACCACATCCGGTCGGCCCTGGCCCAATTTCCTCCTGAAGCCAGTTCCTGTTCCGGGAAGCGTCCGTCACCGCGCATTTCGAGGGCCTTTTTGGCCGCTTCGGAAAAACCGGGAGAGGTGACGGGGCTTATCTGGGTTCCAGGGCAAACTGAATATAAATGTGCGATGTGCCGGTGATGGCATTCGGGATTATCGATGTCCTCATACCATTCCTGGAGCTGTCCGTATTTCCCGATCTTCAATGGCAAGAGACGGGCCCGGACCCTTAGAAGAGAATCTGCGAAATCATCTTCACCGACCTGTTGTGCTGCCTGGGATGTATTGGTAAAAAGGTCATAGATCATTTCCACATCCTGGTAAACCCCCGGGATATTGTACTCGTAATCCCTGCTTCGGAAATCATGGAAAGCAGGATTCAGTCCTTCTGAAGTCCGCAATGCCCCGTGTTCAGCCGAAACCGTAGGCGCGGAAATCAGATATCCCTGGAAAGGTAGGAGATTTTCAAGCCAGAATATTGATGCATCCTTCAGGATCGGGTACGCTTGACTTTTGAGGTATTCCATATCCTGTGTAAATGCAAACTGGTCCCATACGTGCTGGCAATGCCAGGCTGCTCCTACAGGGTACAGGCCCCACTGAATTCCACCCATTGGAGCACAGTGTCCCCAGATATTCCCGATCGTATGACTTACCCAGCCTTCAGTGCCATAAACGCGCCTGGCTATTTCTCTTCCGGAAATGGATAAATTTTCAATCCAGTCGATATACGCCTGCTGGCATTCCGGCAGGTTGACAGGCCCGCACGACCAATAGATCTCCTGCAGGTTGATATTGCTCTGGTAATTACCTGCCCACGGAGCAACATTGAATGTATTCCACACACCCTGAAGGTTTGCCGGCAATGTTCCGGGGCGGGAGGAGCTTATGATAAGGTACCTGCCCAGATTGAAGGCCAGGTTCTTATAACCGGGATCAGTTCCGCCGGATTTAAGTAGTCGAAATCGCTGGTCAGTCGACAATTTTTCTGATGCAGGATCACCGGCAATTTCAAGCTTTACACGATCGTACAGCGAACGGTAATCGGATATGTGCTTTTGTTTCAATTGATCATAAGACATCGATTCGATATTTTGAAGCACTGTAGCAATCCTATTCTCGGGAGCTTCCCCTTTATAGTCCGGGTATTTCATCTGATAGTCTGTGGCTATGGTGAGGAATATATCCACGCGGTTTGCATCCTGCACACGGATGGCGCTGTCGGATTCAATAATTTCTCCCCCTTCATTATTAATTACCGCGGTAACCTGGAACGGCCTGTTGTTACCATTGATAAATCCCCTGGCATCGATTGTATTTCCATGAACTGCCGTGAATGCGGAATCCTGGATCAGGTCAAAGCCGATGGAGAAATTTAGCTGTGCAGGTTCACTGCACCTGAATGAGAGCGCAAGTACCCTGTCGGGGTAGGAGCAAAAATATTCACGGCTATAGTGAACATCATTTACGTGATATTGCACCGAGCCCATGGAATTTGAAAGGTCAAGCGTTCTTTTATAATCCGAAATAACCCGATCATGTCCACTGAAGGTAATGACCATATCCCCAATGCTGGTAAAATGCCCATATAGATCGGACTTGCCGAAAAAATCGTTGATCACCAGGCTGTCGGCCAGCCGGGTCTTTCCGGAAACAATGGCCTTTCGGATCATTGGCAGGATTGCCTTAGCTTCAGGATTTACCCCGGCCCTTTCCCAGTCTCCATTGGCAGGCCCGCCGGTCCACATGCTTTTTTCCGAAAGGGCAAAGACCTCTCTCTCCGTCCCGCCGAAAAACGTTGCCCCGAAAAATCCATTTCCTAAATGCAAGCCCTGGCTGTTCCAGAATTGCGCAGGCTGAGAATACCAGAGGACAGTGTTGTAATCGGTTTTGATTTTGCCGGTTTCACAAGCCAGAGCGAGTAAACTGATCGTAATAAAAATAATTCCTTTTTTCATTGCAAGGTGATAACTTACCAAAAGTTAAATTTTTTAGATATGAATCAAATATCCAGAAGAAAATTTATTTACTCAGGGGCGGTCGCCGGTTTTGGTGCGGTAACTTTTCCATCCGCGTGCTCGGTGAAAGATGAAAGCGGTCAAAACCCTGTTCAACGAAATCATCCCCTGGAAAGAGTCGTAAGAGAGAACATAATAATAAAAGACCTGAAAGTAACCTTGTTGTCCTGCGAACTTCCGCCCGAGGAACAATGGTACCTCGACTGGATCCCGGAAAGATATAAATGCTGGAAAACCGACAGCATTCTGGTGGAAGTATTTACCGATGCAGGAATAATGGGAATCGGAGGAGCGACCCAATACGGAGGGCCGGAGGTGGTGAAGGATTACCTGGAGAAGATCATCAAGCCGGCCATTATCGGGAAAAATCCTTTTGATATCGAATACCTGACCTGCGGTGTTGGCAGACGCGGACCCAAAGTTGGCTGGGCCGGAGTGGATGCCGCCCTCTGGGATATTATTGGAAAAGTCAAAGGTAAGCCGGTTTATGAATTCCTCGCGATCGATCACCCTCCGCAAACCACAATACCGGTCTATGCCAGCGCCGGGGAAATGTACGACGGTGATGTGTGGCCTGATAATCTGATTGAAGAAGCCCTTGACCTGAAAGCAAAAGGATTTAAAGCCTATAAGTTCCGTCCGGGCACTCATTGGTCGGTAAGCGGGATGACGATATCAAAATATATCGATGGCGTTTGGAAGATCAGGGACACTGTCGGCCCGGAGTTCGGACTGATCCAGGAATGTAATGGTTTGTTAAATATGGACCAGGCCATGCAATTTATTCCCGAAGCTGAAAAAATGAACCTTGTCTGGATCGAGGACCCGGTGGAGCGCCTTGGTCCCCAGGCCCGCGACAACTACGTTAAGATCAAGGCCGCACTCGGCAAGGTTAAGCTTTCTTATGGAGGAGATGTAATGGATAACCGGTTCGATTATAAAGAATGGATCGACAGGAATGCCATGGATATTGTGCAGCCGGATGCTGGTGTAATGGGACTGACAGAAGCCTGGTTTATTTCACGGATGGCCCACTTACAGGGGCAGCTAAGCGCGCCACATAACTGGCATGGAGCGCTTCTCACCATCGCCAATGCCAGCCTGAGCGCCGGTATCCCTAACCTGATGATGCTGGAAACCAACCAGACATTTAATCCATTGCGGACCGATCTGTTCAAGGAGCCCCTCGTTCCAAAAGACGGGTTCCTGGTATTACCGAATAAGCCTGGCTTTGGTGTGGAGGTGATCGATGATGCGGAGAAGAGATTTCCGTTTATTCCCGGAAGATACGACAGGCCGAGGAGTTGAAGATGGAGTGTAATAAAGTGATGAAATTTTGAATCGCATATCGAAAACTTTCTTGACCGGTAAAGTTTACAATTCATATGAAAAATCCGTAATTGCCCGGATATACAAACTTTTTTCGCCACAACTTCATAGTAAAAAAAATCACAGGTTCAAGAGGCTGTTACCAGTTTTTCAAGCTCTTCCAGGTTAACTGAATTCCTGAAAAACTCTCCCCACCACCTTATGCATCGGTTCCCGTCGAGGGGAAGGCCGATGACCGGTATGCCCAGCCTGGCGCAGGCATGGATCCCGCAGACCAGTTCAGGAAGACAGGCGATCCCGAGTACGCCAAGCGACCTTCCGCTCTTTTTCAGCTTATGATGCAGGGATTTATAATCCGACTCCATCCAGATGAAGGGTTCGATATTATGCTCTTCAAGAATACGGGTCACCTGGTTCTGGTAACAATTTTTCGAACAATGCTTGCAGCGGTAATCGAAATCATCAGGGGATGCCTTGCAGTGAACGGAGAAATCCTGCAGGCAATAGGGCAGGAGGGCGATTTTCCGATCGCTTTGAAGAAATGAATTCCTGTTCACACGGTTAACGACGGCAGTTTCGAGCATATGCAGGTAATACTGTTCGCGGGTGGTGCCGAGCCTACTGTCCCATAATTTCTTCCATGATAATTCCTTAAGATGGCCATCGACTTCCCGGGTATAAGGTGAAAATAAGACCCCAGCCTGATGCAGGATATCTGAAATTAATGTGCCGTTTGGCTTCAGCCGGGTAACCAATCGTAATTTTGATCTTTGATTGCTGTGTGACCGGATAATCCGAAGCAATTCTTCCGGATCACCTGTCCTCCCGACGCAATCATCCGCAAACCTTTTTAAAATCGAATAAAAATCGCGGGTATGATTGCTGTCACCAAAGAGCGAATAGGTTTTTCCCTTTAGCGGTTCATATGGAAGTGTGTATTTCATCTAAATGAATTGCAGGATAATGATAATCACCGGTTTTAATATTATTCATGACGGAAGTCATCACCTGTCAGGTTTATATAATTTCATCTTTTTCCTGTAATTTGCGTCTGTTAAAAAATAATTAACCGGATGATGAAATACACATGGTGTTTGATAAGATCTCTTTATGGCATAACATTTTTTTTAATAATTACCGTTCCCGGAGCATTTTCCCAGAAATTCCCTCTCGTCCCGGATCATGAACACTGGGCAGACTCGGTCCTGGTGACAATGACCCTCGATGAAAAGATCGGACAGCTTTTTATGGTCGCCGCCTATTCAAACAGGGATTCGGCACATGAGCATGAAATCCTTCGACTTGTACGCGATTACCATATCGGGGGTTTGATCTTTTTCCAGGGAGGGCCGGTAAGGCAGTCAAGGTTGTTAAATACATACCAGCACTCGGCAAAAATTCCACTGTGGATCGGGATGGATGCCGAATGGGGAGTGGGAATGCGCCTCGACAGTACTATCAGGTTCCCATACCAGATGGCACTGGGGGCAATCCAGGATAACCGACTGATTTATAAAATGGGGAAGGAAATTGCATGGGAATTTCATCGCCTGGGCATGCATGTAAATTTTGCTCCGGTTGCCGATATCAATAATAATGCGCTGAATCCCGTCATCAACTTCAGGTCGTTCGGTGAAGACAAGGAAAATGTCACCGAAAAAGCCCTAGCATACATGAAAGGGCTCCAGGACCGGAATATCATTGCGTCAGCAAAACATTTTCCCGGTCACGGAGATACCAATGTCGATTCACACAGCGATCTTCCCGTAATACATCATCCTTATGCTCATCTCGATTCCGTAGAATTGTTCCCCTTTAAAAACCTTTTCAGGGAAGGGATCGGATCGGTGATGATCGCCCACCTTGACGTACCGTCGCTGGATCCGGCGCCAAATATGCCCACAACATTGTCAAAACCGGTGGTCAGCGGATTATTGAGGGACTCGCTCCATTTCAATGGCCTTGTCATTACAGATGCTTTGAACATGCAGGGTGTTACAAAACATTACCAGCCGGGAGAAGTCGAACTAAAAGCCCTGCTGGCAGGTAATGACGTTCTGTTGTTTCCGAGTGATGTGTCCAAATCAATCGCCATGATCAAATCCGCAACAGTAAATAATCAGATCCGTGTCAGTTATATCGATGAAAGGGTACGGAAGATCCTGGTCGCAAAATCCTGGACGGGGGCAAGATATGCAAGGGATGTGGAATTCGGAAACCTTTACGAAGACCTGAACAACAGCCATGCCTTAATCCTCAGGCGGCAACTTGTTGAAGCATCCCTGACGGTTATAAAAAATAATTCCGTATTGCCGCTCCGATCCCTCGATTCCCTTCAGATTGCTTCGGTAACGATAGGTCAGGAAATCCCTGATGTTCTCCAGGTAAGATTATCGGATTATACTACGGTCGATCATTTCCTGGTCAGGGCGGGAGAGGATATGAATGTACTCTGTGAAAAGCTGAAAAACTATAACCTGGTCATATTAAACGTAAGGGGACTTTCAAGGAATGCCGTCGATCAATACGGTATTACCGATGAAATGGCCGGACAGGCGCGTGAGATTATTGCCTCATGCCCTGTGATCCTTGCCTGGTTCGGAAACCCCTACGGACTTGCCAGTATCCCTGAATTCACGAATGCACAGGCCGTTATTATCGCTTATCAGGATACGCCTGAAACATCCGACCTGGTTCCCCAGCTTATTTTCGGAGGCATCGGGGCAGCAGGAAAACTTCCTGTTTCAATAAATGATTCATTCCCCGCAGGGACCGGTATACCAGTTCCATCAATTTCAAGGCTCAGCTATGGAATGCCGGAAGAAGTCGGCCTGGATAGTAAATACCTTGCTTGGGGAATCGATTCCATTGCAAAATATGCCCTGATGAATCAGGTTGCTCCGGGACTGCAGGTTTTGGTTGCCAGGAATGGCAAGGTGGTCCTGCATAAAACATATGGTTTCCATACTTACGACAGCCTTCAAAAAGTTGCGAAAGAAGACCTTTATGATTTTGCTTCCGTTACAAAAATAACTACCAGCCTGCCTGCCATCATGAAGATGCATGATGAAAGGAAACTTGACCTCGAAGACAGGCTCGGCGATATACTGCCTGAGTTTTCACACGGTAATAAAAAAGACCTCACCTTCCGGCGCATGATGACGCATACCGCCGGCCTGCAGTCTTGGATCGCATTTTGGACAACAACCCTGAAGAAGAACGGGAAATACAAGTCGAGGACACTTTCGCCCGATTCTTCTGCAAATTTCCAGATCAGGCTTACGGATCATTTATACGAATACAAAGACTACAAGAAAAAGATTTATCAAATGATCCGCAAATCTCCATTGAAACCTGAGCAGGGGTATGTTTATTCCGATCTGTCATTTATCATATATCCATCGGTGGTTGAACGGCTGACCGGACAGCCTTGGGAGTCATTCCTCAAGAATACTTTTTATCATCCTCTCGGGGCAAACACTCTTACCTATAACCCGATGAAGTATTTCGATCTTAACCAGATCATCCCAACGGAAAATGACACGTTTTTCAGAAAGGTCCAGCTTCACGGCGTTGTGCATGATGAGGGCGCTGCCATGCTCCAGGGCATTTCGGGCCATGCCGGCTTGTTCGGAAATGCCAACGACCTGGCCAAGCTCATGCAGATGTACCTGAATGGCGGAAGTTTCGGCGGAGAGCAGTATATCTCCAGCGCCACCATGAAGAAATTCGAAATATGCCAGTATTGCAATGAGGGGGTGCGAAGAGCAATTGGCTTCGACAGGCCCATACCTGGCCATCCTTACGACGGAACTTGCGCCAAAGATGCCAGCGATTCAAGTTTCGGCCACTCAGGTTATACGGGGACCTACACCTGGGCTGACCCGGAAACGGGGATCCTTTTCATATTTTTCTGTAACCGTGTATACCCGACGAGGCTGAATGTTAAAATCTCCGATCTGAATATCAGGCCTGCAATGCACCAGGTAATATATGATTCCAGAATAATGAAGTGAACCTCTTACCGTATGAAGCTTTCCCTGGTGATCAGTGTTTTTAACGAGTAAGATAACATCGAGCCGCTAATACGGCAGATCGATGATGCGTTAAAAAATTACAATTATGAGATCGTATTCGTAGATGATGGCTCAATGGACCGTTCTGTCGATAAAATAAACGACTGCGGGGATTCGAGGGTAAAGGTTATCGTGCTCAATAAGAATTACGGCCAGACCACCGCCCTGGCAGCAGGGATCGATCATTCTGACGGCGATGTGATTGTCACCCTCGACGGGGATCTTCAGAATGATCCTCACGATATTCCCGCCATGCTGAAGATCATGGAAGAAGGAAACTGGGATGTAGTTGCAGGCCGGAGGGCCATCCGCAAGGATTCTTTCTTTTTAAAAAAACTTCCGAGCAGGGTTGCCAATTATCTGATCAGAAAAATTTCCGGCGTTTATATCAATGATTATGGATGCACGCTGAAGGTATTCAGGGCATCCGTCGCAAAGAACCTGGGCCTTTACGGCGAACTTCACCGTTTTATTCCCATTCTTGCGCAATTGCAGGGAGCCAGCATCACGGAAATGAATGTTATCCATCACCCCAGGATCAGCGGGAAAACAAAATATGGATTCGGCCGGACGTTCCGGGTAGTCAGCGACCTCCTGCTCATGGTTTTTTTTCAGAAGTACCTTCAGCGACCCATGCATCTTTTTGGGAGCCTGGGTATTTTTCCCTTCGGCCTCGGCATCATACTGGATATCTACCTGCTGGTGGTCAAAATCATGGGTCAGGACATCTGGGGCAGACCGCTGCTCATCCTCGCCATTACCCTTACTCTCGGCGGCATCCAGTTAATCACTTCCGGTCTGATCGCCGAGATCATCATGCGCACCTACTATGAATCCCAGAATAAAAAAACATATCGCATAAAAGACATTTTTATTGGGAAGAAACAATCTTAAAGCCACCCTCAGGGCCTTTGTCAAGATTTGCCTTTCGGGGATTGCCCTCCTCGTGGTTATCCGGAATATCGATATTCATTCGGCAAAAAATATATTCCTGGGAGCGGATATCGCATGGCTGTTACCTGCTCTGATCGCATTCAATTTCTCCAAGATCATCAGCGCATTCAGGCTGAATTCATTTTTCAGGATGTCAGGCCTCACGCTGGACCGGTTATATAACCTGAAATTATATTACGTGGGGATGTTCTATAATCTTTTCCTCCCGGGCGGGATCGGGGGCGACGGTTATAAAGTATACCTGCTGAATAAATATTTTAAGTCTCCCCTGAAGACGCTGGTATCCGCTTCGCTCCTCGACCGGATCAGCGGTATGACGGCCCTGGTTTTTCTTGCATCAGCGCTGCTCCTGACAGTGGATGTTTCAATGGATTTTGTTTTCCCGGGCCCGGCCGTTTGGGTCCTGGTGATCATGATTTACCCGACATATTATATATTTCAAAAATATGTATTCAGGAAATTCAATCCTGTCTTTTTTCAATCTGCAGGTTATTCATTAATTGTGCAGTGCCTGCAACTGGTCAGCGCATATTGCATTCTCCGGTCGCTGGGTGTAAACGAACATTATACTGAATACCAGGTATTGTTCCTGGTATCCTCGGCAGTTGCCGTTCTGCCTGTCACCATTGGAGGAGTTGGGGCCAGGGAGCTGGTCTTTGTAATCGGATCGAACTTCCTGGGCACAGACAAGAACACGGCCATTGCCTTCAGCCTGATCTTTTTTCTGATTACTGTGATAAGTTCTTTTACTGGGATTTTTTTTAAGACCAGGCCAGGTATGAAGATTTCGTTGTAAAATCGT
>DATDPY010000146.1:0-5260 GCA_035292565.1 Cyclobacteriaceae bacterium
TTAAATGTGATTTTTCCGGATTTTTCGTTATTTTCGTTCATACTTGTTTTGTTAGCACTTACAAGTTAATAAAAAGCCCAATAACAATTTGTTGTTGGGCTTTTTCATTTTAGAAAATCGAGACTTATTGGACAACCCCTTGTTGTGAATATCCCAAATAACAACTACCGATCTTTCGTCCCAATGGGACTTAATAAGATTGGCTTAATCATTTGGGCACAATTTAACTTTAATCGTAACTTATACAGTTTCTATTCACTTAATTGTTATTTTACACGATACATCGGTTTTATAATTGTGATAATGTTTAATGCTCTCAGTACTAATTGCAACGATTAAATCTAAATCCATATAAAATGAAATATTATTTAAGGTATGGATTTATTTTACTGATTATCTTACAATCCTGTTTTGCGGCAAATTCATTGCCCCGGATCACTATAAAGTTTGATACAAAATCGGGACCGTCATACCATGGCGTAAAAATCCTCAGGGAAACACTGGTAAGGAAGGGTTATGAAATCATTTTTTGTGATTTTTCCTCGTCCCTCGAATCCGATATTCTTGTCACCTCGGATGCCTCCGCTTTAAAAACGCTTGAAAAGAACTATCCGGAGATTAATGCGGCGGGTATCCAAACGGAAGGATTCCGGATTTACAGGCCCGTAAATTCCCGGAAAATCCTGGTGGCCGCCCGGGATGCTTCCGGCGCCATGTACGGGCTGTTGTCCCTGAATGATTATATGACGACGAATAGTGACGTATTCGACGTCAGCCCCATTGTTGAAAATCCGCATTTCGAATACCGAATTGTAAAGTTCAACCTTCCCTGGTCGCCCTACCGAGACAGCCCGGCCACAAGCATCCATCTGCAGACCTGCAGGGACCTGGCATTCTGGGAGAATTTTCTCGACATGATGGCGGAAAACAGGCTCAATGTTCTTTCCCTCTGGAACCTCCACCCTTTCACCTATATGATCAGGCCGGTTAATTTCCCCGGCGCAACGCATTTGAATGATGCTGAACTGGAAGACTGGAAATCCTTCTGGAAACAGTTGTTCAGGATGGCTAAAGACCGGGGGATACAAACTTTTATCGTTAACTGGAATATTGTGGTCTCGCCTGAATTCGCAAAAGCATACGGCGCTCAGGTTTATAATGATACCTCGCAGCTTGTCAGGAAATATACCAGGGAGTGTGTCGCCCAGACGATCAATGAGTATGAAGACCTTACTGGCATCGGCGTAACCCTGGCCGACTGGATGAGCAATTTCGAAGGGAACATGTCGGCGAAGGAAAGGGAGGACTGGATCGAGGATACATTTGTAGCCGGGATGAAAGATGCCGGCAGGAAAGTAAAATTTCTGCACCGGTCGGTATTGTCGGGCTCGCCGATTGAAATGCGAAGGGTGATCGACAATGCCGGTCTTGATGAACCGGCTCTGGTCGAAATCAAGTTCAACTGGTCGCACGGGCATTCAACCCCGACACTGGCGATAACCCATGATTACCATTCCGGGGAAGTTGATAACCGATTCTGGGAACCTCTTCCGGAGAATTACCGCATCCAGTGGATGATCCGCAACGAAGATTTTTTCATCCTCAGATGGGGCCATCCCGGCTTTATCAGGAAACACATCAAGGTCAATTCCCATGATTATGTGAACGGGTATTTCATTGGCTCCGAAGGATACATACCGGCGCTAGATTATTCGGCAATTCCCGGTCCCGGAAAGGCCTGGCAATACGGGTTTGAGAAACAATGGCTGTTCTACAAACTCTGGGGGCGATTATTATATAACCCGGATACCCCTGACTATGTCTTTGAAGAAGCATTCGACCGGAAATACGGATCAGGCTTAGGGCGGTATCTGTTGAAGGCTTATACCCTGGCATCGGCCATGCCCCTGAAGCTGGCATCTTATTACCGGTCCACATGGGATTACACTTTGTATTCAGAAGGGTTCCTGGCTCCCCGGCCATCGGGCCCCGGCACCTATTTCGACGGCTCAAGCGATTTCATATCTATTGATGAGCTGATCAATCACGAAACACTGGATCCGCTGATGATTTCCATCAAAGACTATGCAAACATGCTGGCCCACGATAACCCGGTCGATGGGGAGAAAATAACTCCCACGGATCTTGCCGACGAGCTCGAAGATAATTTCAGACATTCGATGGGCCTTGTCGACAGCATCCGGCAACGACCAATGAATACCGGTTCGGTCATCGAATCCGAACTGGAAGATATTATCACCTGGAACTATCTGAGCGCTTACTTCGCCGGAAAGCTCCGCGGAGGCCTGGCCCTTGAAATGTTCCGGAACACCGGGAATATGAAATACAAGAACGAGTCCGTTTCACTTCTCCAAAATGCCCTTTCAGACTGGCTTAAGGTGGTTGAACATACCCGGGGGCGGTATATGCCCGTACCCCATGTCAGTATTTCCGGAACAGGAGATTACAAGTTCTTTTCCTGGGAATATTTTATCCCGCAGGTCGAAAGGGATATTGAGGCTGCACGAAATGCGGAATTTATTGCCAGGTGATCATTTTCATCGAAATCATGAATCTCTTGATAAATTTATCGGGGTATCTTCATGTTTTTAACAGTATTTTTCAGAAATTGATAGGACATTTTTACTGGGGTTTTTTGTGAGATCGGGAAAAAATCACTATCATAAACGACTTTAATCGATGCGTATGAAGTTATCAGGCATATTACTCACCTTGTTTGTATTGATTCAGGGAATTTCCTACGGTCAAACTTATGATATGGTGATCAAGGGAGGCCATGTAATAGACCCTTCCAGCAACACCAGCAGAGTCCTTGATGTAGCCGTTTCAGGGAATCGTGTGGCCAAAGTCGCGCAAGGGATTCCTGCCGGACAGGCCAAAACGGTGGTTGATGCCACGGGATTATATGTTGTGCCGGGCCTGATCGATCTGCATGTCCATGTTTTTTACGGGACTGAACAAAGGTCTGCCTACCGGAACAGTTTTTCAGCCGTACAACCTGATGCTTTTTCATTCAGGTCGGGCGTGACAACCATGGTGGATGCCGGAAGCCCGGGCTGGAAGAGCTTCGAAACATACAGGAAGCAGACCATCAGCCATTCTAAAACAAGAATTTTTGTTTTCCTGAATATCGTCGGTGAAGGAATGAAAGGCGGTGATGCGGAACAAAACATAGGAGAAATGAGCGCCACCAGGGCTGCGAGATTGGCTGGTTACCATCCCGATATTATCAGGGGTTTTAAACTGGCCCACTTCAGCGGACACGATTGGGCCCCGGTCGACAGCGTTGTGCGTGCGGGGACACTTGCCAATCTCCCGGTAATGATCGACTTCGGGGGAAGCACACCGGAATTATCCCTTGAAACACTTTTAATGAATAAACTCAGGCCAGGAGACATTTTCACCCATGCCTACGCAAAAGTCCGCGGCAGGACATCCATGGTCGACGACAATTCAAAGGTCCGCCCTCTTATATTTGATGCACGTAAAAGAGGGATCATTTTTGACGTAGGGCACGGAGGAGCAAGTTTGCAGTTCAGCCAGGCAATTCCGGCAATCAAACAGGGATTTAAGCCTGATGTTATCAGCACCGATCTTCATACGGGAAGCATGAATGCCGGGATGAAGGATATGCTGAATGTTATGTCGAAATTCCTCAACATGGGTATGAGCATGGAAGAAGTGATCGCATGTTCTACATTGGCGCCTGCAAATATTATCAAAAGGAACGATTTGGGACGGCTTTCGGAAGGTTCCCTTGCTGATATTACCTTGTTGAAGGTAGAATCAGGCAATTTTGGCTTTACAGACGCCCGCGGGTGGAGGATGAAAGGATCTAAAAAACTCGTAAGTGAACTAACCGTCCTCGACGGCAACGTGGTATGGGATTTGAACGGACTGACCGCAAAAGACTGGAGCACGAGCTTAACCGGTGAGAAATAATTCTTGACTCAGGAATTTTTTCATGAATATATATTAATCATTAAAATTATTTACAAATGGAAAATCTAAATAATAAAAACCGCAGATCAGCCCTTAAAGGATTATTTGCAACTATAGCCGGGGTATTTGGTTTTGGGTTCGCCGCCAGGGCCGCGACCAGATCAAACAAAGCTGTTAAAGAAGTTGTTGGTGAAGTGGTCATGTCTGATGATGTTCCTTTATTCTCCGGCGCTGTAAAATACGGTAACCTGCTTTTTATTGCCGGGAAAGGCGCACATTTCGAAGGAGATATTACAGCTCACACAAAGCATGTGCTGGATGAAGTCGAAAAGGAACTGGTGAAGAACGGCTCATCGATGGAAAAGGTCCTCAAGTGTAATGTTTACTTGCATGACCTGAATGATTATAAGGCAATGAACGAAGCTTATCGCGGCAGGTTTGGAAAAAATCCTCCGGTCAGGACGACCGTTGCAGTTTTCGGAGGGGTCCCGGGAAATTCCCTTGTGGAGATCGATTGCATTGCCGCCCTTGATTAATCCTGTATTATGATATCGCGCAGACATTTAATAAAGCAGCTTGCAGGCTTGCCGGTCATTGGAGGCCTGTTCGGGACAGGGCTTCTGATCAGCAGTCCCGCCCTCGGGAAAACAGCCAAACGAGATTATTTCAAAGAGTTGGGTGTGCGTACCTTCATCAACGCAGCGGGGACATACACTTTTATGACCGGCTCATTGATGCTGCCCGAAGTTCTGGATGCCTACCAGTATGCGTCGGATGAGTTTGTCAACCTCGATGAACTCCAGGATAAGGTGGGCGCCCGGCTTGCCCAACTCCTGCATTGTGAGGATGCCACGGTTACTTCCGGGGCTGCTTCGGCCATTACATTGGGAACGGCCGGTATCCTTACAGGAATGGATGAAGCCAAGGCCGCCCAGCTTCCGGATCTGACGGGGATGAAAAGCGAGGTGATCATACAGAAACAACACAGGATCGTTTATGACCATGCGATCCGGAATTGCGGGGTAAAGCTGGTTGAAGTGGAAACCAGGTCTGATCTTGACCGGGCCATTAATGAAAAAACGGCCATGATGTGGTTCCTGAATGCCAATAACTTTATAGGCCAAATCCAGCATGAGGAATTTATCGAAGTGGCAAAAAAGCACGGCATCCCTACATTCATTGATGCAGCTGCCGACGTGCCACCTGTTGAAAATCTATGGAAGTTTACCGAAATGGGATTCGACCTGGTGACCTTTTCCGGCGGGAAGGGCCTTCGCGGTCCTCAAAGCGCTGGCCT
>DATDPY010000147.1:0-2301 GCA_035292565.1 Cyclobacteriaceae bacterium
ATAGAATGGGGATTAATAGCCATTAGTCATAATTTGAAGAAAGTGGCCCTTCAACACGCAGCCTGAAAAACCGATAAGATAATAAATGGGGCAACAAAAAAATCTTGTCCGTAATCAAAATAGGACTTATTGGACAACCCCGGAATGAAATCACAGTTATGGCCAAGAGATATACCCAAATACAGATCCAATCTTTTTTTGCCGCAAAATAAAGAACTGATCTAAATATTTCATCCCTACGGGATTCAATTCTTTGATTATCCGAATGGCTACCGATATCATATCCCTACGAGATAAAATCAAAATCGGTATTTGATAAGAATAATTTGATTATTAATATGGATATATATTTAGAATGGAGAAATTTTTCAGCATTTCATTATCAACCGATAATTGTTGTTCGTTACATTTAAGTGATAATGTTTATTTTCAAAATATGATTTGATACTGATTAATGTGTTCAGTATTAATTGTGCGTACCCAGAGGTTTTAACCAAACCCGTGACCTCCCGGGCATATTCAATAAGAGCCCGTCTCCCGACGGCTCGATCAGCTTCCTGGTGAAGACGTCCCTATATTTCATGTTGGGAGTTGAAAATAATTTAACATCGACTGTTTTCACATTATAATTCTGCACCATGATCTCCCCGGCGCCGAAGGGTTGTATCGTTACGCGTGCAGGCGCATCGGCTCCCATCATGATCCCTTCATTTAAAGCATTTCTGATCGTGTTAACCCATTCCCTGGGAAGATCAAGAATGCCCAGCGGGTTAGGGCAGAGTAGCTCTTCCCCGACAGCAGCAAAATCAGCTTCGGAAAATGTATGTGAATTCAATACGTAAATATTGCCTGCTTCATTCCGGCATAAGTATGGTACTTTAAGATTGCCCACCACTGCCTCAAGCAGGGGCACAGCGGTGATCATCGACATTTGCGAACCAAGCTCCAGGAGGGAATCAATCTCCATATAGTGGCCGTCAACGATAATTTCATTCGCCTCAAGGGCCTGACCTTCGGGAGAGACGGCCACACCTGTCATGTCCGAGAAGATCCACCCGTCTTTAGCCCGATTCAAAAAGCCGGGAGTTACAATGATCCTTGCATCGTGGACAAGTGAATTCCTCACCTTATCAAGAATGGCGGTATCGGCCGCTGCCTGGGCAGGCAGGAAAATTACTTCTGCATCTTCCGGATACTGCGAACAGGGGATCAACGGCACACCCAGCATGCCGATGAAGTCCATGATGTACATATCGCCGCCTGCATCGCCGTTCGGGGGTTTATAAGCACTGATCCCTCGCACAGGATTTACGGCAATAACTTTTGCCAGGTCAGCAAGGAACTCAAAATCCATTCGAAGCAGATGCTGGCCAGGGTGACCTTCCGTAAAGTTGTAATAATTGAAAAGCGTCAGTTCTTTGGCACCGGCCAGGACGGATTGGTATGCCTGGTCGATAAAATCTTCCGCAGTACAGTCGATGTGGTCGAACCATGCCCCGCCCATCTTATTGCCCGAAAGCGAAGCCATCCACCGGTAGTTGACGAACCCTTCATAAGGCTGGACATACCCGAATCGCCGGGTATACTGGCCCCGGGTCTCTGTCCCGATCCAAACCTCGTCGAATATTCCCGGCTGGCTTGCAACATCATACCCGAAGATATGATAGCGGTCGTACCATTGGGGATATTTAATGATCATTCGGATCCCGGAATTAACTTCCTTCGGGGGATCAATAAAGAGTTCACTGGAAAGTCTTGTGAGCAATTCGCGCCTGTATTGCGGCCAGTCTTCATTTCCTTTTGCGGTTTTGGAGAGTTCACCGGTATCGGCTGTGCAGAGGAAATCATCCACAATAAATGTATCGAAGAAAGGAGCCGTATCGCGCATTACTTTCTTCAGGTCTTCCTGCGTTTTCTGATGCTCCCAGTTGAACCAGCTGTGCCGGGCTTCCTGCCGGATGCCGAAATCGCTTCCCGGAACGGTGGCGATTCCCCCGGCTACCTCAAACCCGTTTTCTTTGAAGAAATCCGCGGCTGATTTCAGTGTGGAATCCGGAACGACCAGTCCACCCCTGTAGACCTCAAGAAAGACTTTAGTAATCCCGTTGGCATTCAGGATAGATAGCGCCTCCCTTTTCCCTTCGACTGTCGAGAGGTATTGATCAACAGCCTGGGCGGTGACGAATACGCCAAGTTTAAGGTCAGACTTTCTGCTTTTGGCCAGGGCGCGGAGGTCGTGCGGATCATGATTACCAGCCTTGCAGCCAATTAAAATGACCGTAAACAAAATTGCATGATATC
>DATDPY010000148.1:0-4062 GCA_035292565.1 Cyclobacteriaceae bacterium
GATGATCCGATTTTATCAAAAGCCGGAGGGGCTGACGGGCTGAAAGGCCGTTGGCGTTCCTGATATTCCGGATATTGGATATGACTGCGAATACCTCGCCTGCATCTTCGATAAGTTTCCGGTTAAAATTCCCCTTTCCCGGCCATGGGGATATGATGAGATAATCTCTTTCATCCCTTTGTTTCATATTCCTGTATATCTCTTCCGTAATGAAGGGCATGAAGGGGTGAAGCATTTTCATAAGTTGCTCAAGGAATTCAAGCGTCTTATGATAGGTGTTCAAACCGATAGGTTGTCCGTAGGGTGGTTTAATCAGTTCAAGGTACCAGGAACAGAAATCATCCCAAATCAGCCGGTAAATAGAAAGAAGGGCTTCCGAGATCCTGTATTTCCCGAATTGTTCTTCCATGTTCCCCAATGCTTCGTTCATTCTCGATTCAAACCATTGAGTGGTTAGATCATTTTCGGGTGAATCTGCTCCGGCATCCGTAGTCCAGCCCTGGACCAGCCTGAAAGCATTCCAGATTTTATTGGCAAAATTCCTTCCCTGTTCGCAAAGTTTTACGTCGAATAAAAGATCGTTCCCGGCTGGTGAACTGAACAGCATGCCTGTCCGTACTCCGTCGGCCCCGTATTGTTCGATCAGATCGAGGGGATCCGGCGAATTGCCCAGGGATTTCGACATCTTCCTTCTTAGTTTATCCCTGACGATGCCGGTAAGGTACACATCTTGAAATGGCTTTTTGCCTGCATATTCATAACCGGCTATGATCATGCGAGCAACCCAGAAGAACAGGATTTCCGGCGCAGTGACCAGGACATTGGTGGGGTAAAAATAGGACAGATCCTGATTATTTTTGACAATGATCTTGCCGGATTTTCGATTGTAACAGGAATCGTCAAATCCCTTGAATACCTCAAGCGGCCATAGCCAGGATGATGCCCAGGTGTCAAGCACATCCGGGTCCTGGCGCAGGTCTTTTAATGTAAGTGAGGCATTCCCGGTCTTCTTCCGGGCGAGCTTTATGGCATCTGCTTCATTTTCCGCGACAACAAAATCGTCAACATCTTCTCCGAAATACCAGGCTGGTATTCTATGGCCCCACCAGAGCTGCCTTGATACACACCAGTCACGCACATTTTCCATCCAGTGCCTGTAAACATTCTTGAATTTCGAGGGATGAAGCGCTACTTCCCCGCTCTCCACTGCTTTCAATGCTTTGCCGGATATTTCTTTCATCCGCACGAACCATTGCAGGGAAAGCTTTGGCTCCACAATGCTTTGTGTCCTCTCCGAGCGACCAATCCTTGTCATGAAATCCTGCGTTCCGACCAGGTGGCCTGATTTCTCGAGGTCCCTGATGATCATCTTTCGTGCCTCGAACCGGTCGATGCCCGTATATTTCACAACGCCGCATTTGTCGTTCAGTGTCCCGTCATCGTTGATGGTGTCGATTACCGGAAGGTTATGCCGGAGTCCGATTTCATAGTCATTGGGATCGTGGGCAGGTGTGATCTTCAGGCAGCCTGTACCGAATTCTTTGTCGACATAATCATCCTGGATCACCGGAATTTCCCTGTTGATAAATGGAACAAGGACATATTTGCCGACAAGCTTTTTATACCTTCGGTCATGAGGATTAACGGCTATGGCAGTATCTCCAAGGATTGTTTCTGGACGGACGGTAGCCACGGTTACCCAATCATCTTTGCTCTCTTTTACTTTATACCGGACGGAATACAAGGTGGCTTTTTCTCCATCTTCATTATAAATAACTTCTTCATTCGACAGGGCGGTTTTTGCTTCACAATCCCAGTTGATCATTCTCAGCCCGCGGTATATATACCCTTTATTGTAAAGATCCGTGAAGACCCTGATCACCGCCTTATAATAATCGGGGTCCATGGTGAATGATGTCCTTTTCCAGTCGCAGCTTGCCCCAAGTTTCTTAAGCTGTTCCAGGATGATTCCGCCGAATTTTTCTCTCCACTCCCAGGCATATTCCAGGAAAGTTTCCCGCGTCAGGGTATGCTTTTTAATATTTTTTTCCCGAAGCATGGCTACTACCCTCGCTTCCGTGGCAATGGAAGCATGATCAGTGCCCGGCACCCAGCATGCTTCCTTACCCTCCATCCTTGCTTTTCTTATCAGGACGTCCTGAATGGTATTATTCAGCATATGCCCCATATGCAGAACACCGGTAACGTTTGGTGGGGGGATGACAATCGTGTAGGGTTCTTTCTTTTCGTTCGGTTCAGCGTGAAAAAAATCGAATTTCATCCATTCCCTGTAAATCCTATCCTCAACCTGCCTGGGGTCATACTTGGCTTCAAGCTCCATAAATACGCATCGTTATCAAAAACATCAAATAATGCTGCAAAAGTAGCATAATTATTTCCAAATAGGCCTTTTTGGGTTATGTGAGGCTGATTCTTTACTGGCCGGTTTAAACTTTTGGCCCGAAAATTGTGTCTTTATACCAAAAGCGTGACTTATGAAACGCCGGATTATCCTGATCATTGGAATTCTCGTCGCCCTGACTGCCCTCTGGTTCAGCGTGAGAAGCCAGCCTTTGCTCAGAAACGTCATAAAAACGAATCACCTGTCAGCCTGGTTTAAAACGACCTGACGCGCTCCTTTAATTCCATATCCCGGCGCAAAAAATAACTCAGCCGGATTTCACGGGGCAGTTTATTTATGGCTGATCTCCATAATATTTATATTCAAACCTTCACGTCGATTATACTTATTATCGAAATCTGCCTGTTCAATTTTGCCATCCGGTTTGAAAGTTAAATCCGTTAACAGATCTGCGCGGATCGCGGTTTTTACAATCAGTACCAAAACTTTGTGGATGTTCAATTTGATTGTATACTTGCAAAGGTATAAAATGAGGCATGTCCATTTCACTTAAAGAAATACAATCTCCGATAGCTACCGAGATGGCCAGCTTTGAGGCCAAGTTTCATGAATCCATGAAAAGCCAGGTCATGCTTCTTGACAAGATCATGAATTACATCGTCCGGCGAAAAGGAAAACAAATGAGGCCGATGTTTGTATTTCTGTCCTCCGGTACGGCAGGTCGCATTACTGAAGCTACATATCGCGGTGCCTCGCTTATCGAATTACTTCACACAGCAACACTGGTGCACGACGATGTGGTTGATGATTCTCATTTCAGACGCGGCTTCTTTTCCATTAATGCATTATGGAAGAATAAAATTGCCGTCCTGGTCGGTGATTATCTTCTCTCCCGTGGTTTGTTATTATCCGTCGAACATGGAGATTATAAATTATTGAGGATCGTATCCAATGCGGTGCGGGAAATGAGCGAGGGAGAATTGCTACAGATTGAAAAAGCGCGAAACCTCGATATTACGGAAAATATCTATTATGAAATTATCCGACAAAAAACCGCTTCGCTGATTGCCTCCTGTTGTGCTGTGGGCGCGTGTGCGGGAGATGCCAATGAGGTTCTGGTGGATAAAATGAAATCTTTTGGCGAAAAAGTAGGCATGGCATTCCAGATCAAGGATGATCTTTTCGATTTCGGTGAAAAGGAGATTGGAAAACCTTTGGGCATCGATATCAAGGAGAAAAAATTGACGTTGCCCTTAATTTATGCTCTGCAGAAATCATCCTGGCTTGAGAGGAAATCGGTTATTTACAAGATCCGCCATGAAAGTCATAAACAAAAAAAAGTCCGTGAAGTGATCGATTATGTGAAATCATCCGGCGGGATCGAGTATGCCGAAAATATCATGAACAGCTTTTATGGAGATGCTATGAAAATCCTGTCGGAATTTCCCGATTCCCCGTTCCGAAAATCCCTGGCCGACCTGGTGAAATTTACGATCGACCGAACGAGGTAGGAATTCAAAGGAACAGCATGAGTTTACAGCAAGAGGGGGCGGAGCGTTAAGGAGGCTGTCTCAAAAGTCGTTCACTTTTAGTTAGTTTGGAATGGAATCGTTAAATCTGAGGTGATCTTAAAAAAAATCTTCATTATAGAATGGAGGGCAAAAAAGTGCCTCTTTCAGGCAACTATTTTTGAGAGATTA
>DATDPY010000149.1:0-4622 GCA_035292565.1 Cyclobacteriaceae bacterium
AGGATCTCATTCCCGGTACAAATGGCCATCGCATCAGGAATTGTCGGATCCGGCGGAGGATCTTTTATCGTAATGGTTTGAATGATCGTGGTATCGAGTCCGCATCGGTTAAAGATCCGAAGGCTGGCGACATAGTCACCCGCGGTTACGAAAATAAAAGTATCCTGAAGGTTTGTGCTGGTGAATAATATTATCGTGTCACCCAACTCAGATACAACCCATTCAAAATTGTCGATGCTCGATGTTGGCTGTCCGCTGAAAAGGGTTGGCTGTCCGACACAGAATCCGCTGACGAACGCCGCAGCCCCTCCGATTCCCATTGACATATTCTGCACATAATTTGGCAGACCAAGGCGGCTTTGCCTCCCTGCCAGATCAATGCCGTTGAGGATATATTGAGAAGGCTGTAACGGGTCCGGATTGGCTGTGATCCTGGCCAGTGACGTATTTCCATTAATTGAGACGTAGATCTGCCCATCAGGACCCAGTTGTAAGGCGCCAATCTCCATGGATTCTTCAGCGAGGATACTGCCGGTCTGAATTGTGAAGTTGATATCGGCGCTGTCGAGACGGAATTCATAGATCCTCGAAGTACTCCCTTTCAGGGATACAAATAATTTATTCGAGGTAGGCGCAAACTCGATCCCGTAAACCTGGTATTGGGGGTAAGTTTCCTGAAATGTAATTTGCCGGAAATTCGAAATGGCTCCGGCCGTATCATAATCAAACAGTTCCACGTAATTATTTGATCCTGAAACCAGGGCAACTGCAACGGTGGAACCATCGGGAGATACTTTCAGATACCCGTCAGCGCTTATATCCGATCCGAATTGATGAGCACTTCCGGTTGAGAAAAGCCTGGGATTCCCAATACCGTTTGCCGTAATCGGGTATAATCGGAAGGTATTATTCCCGTATTCATGGACGACCAGAATGGCGTTGTTCCCGTAGCCGCCGATTGCCGTAACTCTTTCCGTACTTTTTATGAATAAGGGTATGTTCACCAGGTTCTGCGGAATGATTCCAGGGTCGGCGCCGGTACGGCCTTTAATATCCAGGATGGAATATGACAGTAAATAGGAATTGTCTCCGTATACTTCCCTGGTGGTGAAGATATAATACATGGTTTCATCCTGTGGAAACGGGACGGCAAGTACCGATTGAGTGGCGGTATTGTCACCTCCAATCGTCTGCCCGAGGATCTCCCCGGTCCTCCCGTATACATTAACACCATCCGAATAAAACAGGATGTCGCCATTCCGGTCTGAAACTGCCGTACAGCCCTCTGGAGCATTCATTACTCCGTCGGTCAGGGCAACGGGGGGAATCAGATTAAAATCCACGCCGGCAGTATTCCCGAAATACCATTGATTGGCAACCTGGAGCTGAAAATTATATTCATTCACGTTAATAGCATCATATGAGGTGCATCCGCCGGCGTAGGTGCCTACTACCCAGTAATATCCCGCGGTATCAACGGTATAATCAGCACCCGATTCGCCCGGTACCGACCAGGTATAAGATGAAGCCAACGGCTGGGATGCATCCAATAGCAGGGTCTCATCCTGGCAAATAGTGGTGTCGGTTGGAAGAATGCTGCCCCCGGGGCCATTCTTAAGCACCAGGGTATCGGATTGCTGAATGATTACCGGTAGGGTGAGCAGGCTGTCCTGTCCCCCAAGCGTTGCGCGGAGGCTTACGTTATAAAACCCCGGTTGTGCGTATCGGTGGACCGGGCTTATATCGGTCGATCCCTGGCCATCTCCGAAGTCCCATAGATAACTGTCGGCGGGTGGGATCAACCTGGGGAAGAATTTGGTTGAGGTTCCGAAGCAGTCACCGTAAAATTCAATACCGGCGTTTACAATATTCAACGGCTGGTAAGGCAGGGTTTCTGAAAATTGCCGCCCGTTAAAATTGATATTTCCGAAAATCGCCGGGGTATAAACAACCGGTCCCCCGGTGCCATTAGGATTTGAGATCTGTCCCGTCAGGATAGGACCGCCGCTGTTCAGCCGGTAAAGATGGTATATATTATTGTCAGGCCCGGTTTTCAGGCTATAGCTTCTGAATATTGGATTTGAAAGCACGGGCAGCAAGGTCATGCTGGGATTGTTCCTGTCATACATGTAGATCATTCCCGTTACCCCGTTCCCGCCATGCCGCGAAATATAAAGCTTTGTTCCATCCGGCGACCACTCCGTATCGTAGATGGCATAATTGTCGAGCGGAACGGAACTGATGTCGGTATTCGCTGAATTATATATTGTAGTGTCATAACTAAGAACTCCTGTCTGTCTGGAGAAATTAAGGATCTGTACATTCCGGCTCGTATCCTGCGGTGAAACGGCAATCCGATTTGCCGACATGCTGTAACTGAGATTGGCAACCCGCATCGATGGGAATCCGTTTCCTGACAGGTCATAGGTCTGGGTACTCGTATTCGCGATACCTGTTGAATTGATCGGCGTTACGTTGAACAGGGAAGTTCCCCGCTGGTGTGTGATCAGCCAAAATGCAGTACCCGTAGGGTTTGCAACCAGGATCATTCCTTCCGAAGAATTATTGGTAATACCGGCATTAAATGGAGCCTGCATGACGCCGTACCTGGGAAGGTTTGTGCTGGGAGCGTTACCCTGAAGTGTCATATTGATCCTTACTGCATTAATGTTTCCTCCTGAAACAGGAGTTGCAGTATTGGAGATGATAAAAAATATATTTGCCTGACCCGGGACTGGGGAAACTACCGCTCCCTGATTCGTAACGTTGGAGCTATTCAGTCCTGCCGTATACCCCGATATCAGTTGATGTCCGCGGTCATAAACCAGGTTCCCGTCAGAATAAAACAACAGGTCGCCGGAATATTGATCGGTGGCAACTGCGCTTCCTCCCATGCCGAAGGAAGGATTCTGAATGCTGTCGGGCTGGGCGCTGAAGTCTGATTTCTTATAGGTGATCCCGTAAACCGATTGCCCGAACAACCAATACAGGTCTGCATAATTCTGGGCATAAACAAATGGGATATTAATAAAAAGAAAAATTTGGATGAGCCACAGCAGTTTTTTCATCTTACGCCCCCAGGTCATTGACACCTCATTTATTCGAACTTTTAATACGTGTAAATGTTATAAGATATACGCAAAAATCGCAAATTATTGTATCTTTTTTAAGGTAAATCATACATTATTATCACATTTATCGTTTTTACCTGGGGTATCAAATTTTCAAAGGTTGCTTATAGAATTGAATAATATTTATATATTTTCACGAATCGCAGGCAAGTAATCACAGTGCTACGCAAAATGTTTTTCAAGGGTATTCCGGGGATGAGCGTTATAATTATATTATCGCTTACCGGAGGTTATGCCCAGGACCCGCAATTCTCCCAATTTTATGCCGCACCCCTATATCTGAATCCCGCATTTGCAGGTTCCTCACAGATGACAAGGGTCGGAATAAATTACCGTAACCAGTGGCCTTCCATCGCCGCAACCTTCGCAAACTATTCATTATGGGCCGATCACTTTTTTATCGATGCCAACAGTGGAGCGGGGATCCTGGTGAACGTTGACCAGGAAGGTTTGGCAGGACTGCGATCACAGAGTGTTAGTCTTTTTTATGCATACCAGTTGCCGATCACAAGGACTTGGACATTCCGTGCTGGGTTTGAAGGTTCCTATTATATGCGTGACCTCAATTTTTCAAAGCTGACTTTCGGAGACCAGTTTGATGATACCGGCAATGTCAAGCCGGTATCTGATGAGATTTTCAATTCCAATTGGAAAGTGAATTTCCCTGATATATCCATGGGAGGGGTTTTTTATAACCGGGATCTGTGGGTTGGAATTTCGACGCATCACATCACCCAGCCCGACCTGTCATTTATCGGAGATAACAGGAGCATATTGCCAAGGAAATATTCCATCCACGCAGGCTACAGGTTTAATTTGCGAAAAGCATCGGTCAATCAATTATATTCTCCGGCGGGTGGGCAGAGGGCGATAAATATGTATCCCGTAATGAATTACCGGATACAGGGTGAGTTCGAGCAGCTCGATGCCGGCCTGTATTTCGACACCGATCCGTTCCTGGTTGGATTATGGTACCGGGGCATCCCCTATAAGAAATTTGATGATTTGAACAAGAATGAATCGGTGATCATCATGGTTGGGCTGAATTCCAACGGGTTGAACGTCGGGTACAGTTTTGATTATACCTTATCCGCTCTGGGGATCAGGAGTGGCGGGGCTCATGAAGTATCGATTGCCTATCAGTTTTTCAGCGGGGATCCGCGCAAACCACCCCGGAGCAGCCGGTTAATTCCATGCCCGAGGATATAAAATATTTTGTGTGATAAATTAATATCCAGTCCTTCCGGCAATTATTTCACGGAATAATTTGTCAAAATAGCATAAGTCGCCTAACTTTGCCTTCCCGTTTAAAAATACACCGGGAAAAGTAGCGTTTAATTTATTGTAAAAAGGGTGAAAAAAGCACCTATCTAACCCTGCTTTGGCGGGGGGAAAGTTCTTTGAACGGATGTGGGCAGCGGACCTGAAATTCAATTGAGAATAAAGGTTAATCGTCGAGACAGCCAGGACCAATCATATCAGATCGAAGCT